>CAMPGG010000122.1 GCA_946885335.1 uncultured Chitinophagaceae bacterium | reverse complement strand
GGCCTCATAATTATTTGCTGACAAGTATTTGTGCATTATTTGACATTTACAAAGCTACAGGTGAACAACGTTATTTGGACGCGTGCCTGGGAGCCTGGAAAATATATGGTGAATATTTTCAAACACCCGGAGGAGCTATAAGTTTATGCGAACATTTTGAGTGCAAGCCTAAATCTCATAAACTAACAAACCTGCCCAATAATATTTATGAAACTTGTGGAAATGTGTTTTGGGTTGATTTAAACCATCGCCTGCTGCAGTTATGGCCTGAAAAGGAAAAATATGCAGCAGAGATAGAACAGTCATTATTCAATATCATTTTTGCAGCTCAGTGGGAGAATGGATCTATTCGCTATTTTAACCAGATGAATGACGGCAAATTCCCTCCGGCAGTGCAAAATACTTGTTGTGAGATTCAGGCGACTGCAATGTATGGAATGTTGCCTCAATACATTTATTCACACGACGATGACGGAGTATTTATAAATTTATTTGCAGCTTCAGAATATAAATTTACTGTTAACATGCAAGAGCTGAAATTAGCTATGAAAACCAGCTTCCCCTACGATAAAAATGTATTCTTACAGGTGTCAACTAAGTCACCTGTAGCTATGAAAATCCGCGTTCGTGCGCCAAATTGGCTGGCAAGCGATATCAATTTAAAAGTCAATGGAAAAAAAGTAAGCAAGGTTGTTCCGGGAACTTATGTTACGTTGGACCGTACCTGGAATGATGGAGATATCATTACCTGGGAATTACCAATGAAATGGAAGGCGGAAAAATACATTGGAGAGACTCGTATTGATGATGCTACAAGATTTGCCTTTTCTTATGGACCTCTGCTTATGGCTTTAAAAGGTCCGTTAATGAAGGATGTGTTTCAGGCAGAAAATGAGCATTCAATTCGTTTAAAGATGTCTCCGGAAGTATTGATAAGTAAGATACGAAAAACGGAAAAACCTTGTGAGTTTACCATAGAAGGGGAGCCTGACTATACATTTATACCATATTTTTCTTTGGCTGAAGGCCCTTTTACCTGCTTCCCTGGATTAGATAAATCGAATACGGTTGAAAAAGCAAAGTAGTCATGTGATATTTGACAAGTTGCAATACAAGAGTGGTCGTTGAGCCACTCTTGCATTATTTGTTTTTGTTTCTATTAAACCTTTTGTCTTTGCTTGAAATTTTTATAAAGAATTCCGGAGGATCAACCGGAATGGAACTTTCTCTTTTGCTGTGGTGCCTGATAAAATAGTTTTTGCAGCCATTACACCCATTTCATGGAAATCCGAGGATATGGTTGTAATTCCCCGCAGCACTACTTTTTTTATAGGTGTTTCATTATATGAGATGATACCGACCTGTTCACCAATAGTATAGTTAGTAGTATTTATTTTTTCAATCAGGGTTACAAGGTCATCTTCAATAAGATTAATATAAACTTCACCCGGATTGATCTCGGCCTCGCTTACATCATTTATTACCTTATATTGAAAGGTGAAATCCTGGCAAAAATGTGTAAAACCTTTTAATATTTCTTTGGGGTAATAACTTTTTTTTGGAAAGATGATCTTGATGGTGTGGTATTTAATTAACTGTTCAATTGCCTCATTTAATGCCTTGTAAATATCATTTTCAAAATCTATCAAAACAGATGCATAGTCGCCTGTAACTCCCGGAGGTGTTCGGTCTAACAATAGCAATTTATCTTTTGGTATCTCATTGATTATCTCATGCGCATTTTCACCGCCTTCAACAAAATGCGGTATAATAACGAAGTGAGTATAATGTTCTTTATTGCTGGCAAGCATCCGTTTGAATAGGTGAAAATCATTGTTGTAAACATAAAAGTCTATACCGGCCTGTTCTCCCAGTGTATTCACAAATGCGTCATAAATGGATTTTTTGGGAATACTTAATTTATTAAACAACAAGAATACATTAAGTGGTCTCCTGAATTCTGTATTTTCTATAAAATAACCTCTGCGCGGAACAGCATTAATAACACCCAGTTTTCTAAGATGCTTATATCCCCTTTCTACTGTATCACGGGCAATATCCAGTTCAATGCTCAATTCATTAATGGATGGCATATTGTCTCCTGCTTTGATATTTCCTTTTTCAATTTCTTTTAAAATAGCATTTGCTATTTGCAAATATTTTGACGTGCTGGAATATGGATCAATCGAAATAAGGTCAATAATTTTTGTTTCTTTCATGTCCTACTAATTTAATAAGGTCTTAACCAGGCGTTTAAAGTAGATTAATTTTTATAAAAAGAGTACTAATTTTTAGTCAAAAAAATATTTTAATGGGTCAGGTCAAAACAGGATAGGAATGCTAATATTGAAGTTTATGTTTGTTTGATTGGATGGCATAACATTCAGTTTTATTTTATGGATATTTCGCTTAATACAAATTCCATGCATCCCAGGGAGCAGATTACTCTGGTAATGCAGCGCATTTATAAAAGAGTATTGACTACAACTTCTGGTGGTAACTTATCAATCATGGATGACAACGGCGACATTTGGATCACACCAACTGGTGTTGATAAAGGCTTGCTAAAACCATCAGATATTGTTTGTATGAAAGCGGATGGATCCATTATAGGTGATCACAAACCTTCATCAGAATATCCTTTTCACCTGGCCATATACAAAGCAAGATTGGATATAAAAGCAATAGTGCATGCACATCCTCCGGCATTGGTAGCATTTAGCATTGTTAGAAAAACCCCAAATACAAATATCTTACCGCAATTAAGACTGCTATGCGGGGAGATTGGTTATGCGCCTTACGCCTTGCCAGGGAGTGCGGAATTGGGTGAGAATATTGCCAGCCAATTCAGACAAGGAATTTCCGCCGTTATTATGGAAAACCACGGAACAGTGATTGGTGGTGCTAATATATCCAATGCATACCATAAGTTTGAATCAATGGAAATGACTGCAAGGTCAATTTTATATGGAAATATGATTGGCAAACCCGCTTATTTATCTAACGAGAATATAACTGCTTACGGAGTTCAAACATTGTCCGTATTACCTGAAGTGGATAATGTTTCTTACCCTTCAGCGGAAAGAGAAAAAAGATCTGAGATATGTAAGATTGTTAAACGTGCATGTGAACAGGGTTTAATGCTGGGCGCTTTCGGCACCGTGTCAGCAAGATGGCGTGACGATGATTTTCTTATTACACCCGACAAATGCTCTAACTGGGATTTGAAACTTGATGATATTGTTCAGGTCAAAAAAGGTCAAAGAGAAAAAGGAAAATATCCATGTAAATCTGCGTATTTGCATCAGGAAATTTATGAAAAACATAAGGACGTTAATGCGATCATCATTACCCAATCCCCTTATCTTACGTCTTTTGCTATCACGGGTGCGGAGTTCAATGTGAGAACCATTCCTGAAACATGGATCTACCTTCAGAATGTTCAAATGGTTGAATTTGGTGAACAGTTTGCCGGAGTTCATAAAATTCCTTCGATTATCTCAGCTGAAAACCCTGTGGTAATAGTAAAAAACGAATGTGTGATCGTAGCCGGTAATAAACTGCTACAGGCTTTTGATTACCTGGAAGTGGCTGAATTTAGTGCTAAATCTCTGGTATTGTCAACCACGCTTGGGAAAATGATACCAATCAGTGATGGGCAGGTTGAAGAGCTTGGTAAAGTAATGAGTAAGTGGAAAAATTATGAGTGGACTATGTAAAAATAGACTCAGTGGATCCGGTCAGCTATATGAAAGATATAACTATGAGAAATAAATATGCCATCATCTTGGGAAACCTGGGAAATACACGCGATAGGTTTTGCCCTGGTTACAAAAACAATCCTTCGACAGAAGAGATGCTGAAAGCAGCTATTGAAAGAGTTCCGAATATCGAAGGTATCGAGCTCGTAGGCACCTGGGATATTCGACCCGATAATGTAAAGGAGATGAAGAAGCGCCTGGATGATGCCGGTATAGCCTGCGCAAGCATTATTCCCGATACGTTTACCATCCCTGAGTTTGGAAAAGGCAGTATCACCAGTATTGATGCGACTGTTCGTCAACGGGCACTGGACTACCTGCGGCAGATGAGTGAAATAGCGATGCAAATGAATTGTGAGATTGTAAACCTTTGGCTGGGACAAGATGGTTACGATTATTTGTTAGCGACGGATTATGACCAGGAACGTGATTGGTTAACCGAAAATACCAGGACACTGGCAACTGAATTCCCTGCCATAAAATATGCATTAGAATACAAGCCAAAGGAACCTCGTAATTTCTCTTACCATGCAAGAATGGCCGATACCATATTGGCCGCTAAAGAAACGGGTTGTAATAATGTAGGAATAACTATTGATACCGGACATAGCTTTTATGCAGGCGAAAATGTAGCAGAAGCTGTTGTACTTGCTAAAAGAGCCGGCAATCTATTGTATCATATGCATTTCAATGATAATCATGGTAGCTGGGATGATGATATGATTGTAAGTAGTGTGCATTTTACTTGTTATGTGGAATTGTTATTCTGGTTAAAGAAAACAGGATATACAGGTTGGTTATCCATGGACCAGTATCCATACCGGGAAGATGCTGTTGATGCCATTTCAGAAAGTATCATGTGGGTAAAAAAATATGAACAAATCGTTGATACCTATTATACAGAAATTGAATTACTAATTAAAGAGAATGACGCGGTCAAAACCTCCAGGTTTTTAAGGAAACTGATTGCATAACGCATATTTATTTGCCATATAAAATTGCTTTGATGAATATAAAAATTCATGGAAGGAAAGCATCCCTGCTTTTACTTCTCCTTACACTTTTGCTTCCCTGGTTTAGTATCGATGGAAAAACACAGCAAACTTTTGAGCTGATCCAACTTCGTTGTGATAATGCCGTTAACCCCATAGGTATTGATGCAACAACACCGCAATTCAGTTGGGAGTATCAATCCAGCAACAGAAACTTCAGGCAATCGGCTTACCAGGTGCTGGTAGCAGATTCTCCGGAACAATTGGAAAAACTTAATGGAAATGTATGGAACAGTGGTAAAGTAGTATCCGGAAGATCATCAGGCATATTATATAAAGGCTTACCACTGCAAAGCCGGAAAAGATATTTCTGGAAAGTAAAAATATGGACAACAGATAATAAGGAAGCTGTATCAGAACAAACAGCTCATTTTGAAATGGGCCTGATGAAAGAATCAGACTGGAGTGGTGAATGGGTTGGCTTCCCTTCCGGATGGATTGGCAAAGTACATTACTTCAGAAGAGTTTTTTCATTTCAAAAAGAAGTATCTCATGCAAGAGCTTATGTAGCAGGTATTGGTTACAGTGAGTTAGAAATAAACGGGAAAAAAGTAGGCAACCATGTATTGGATCCGGCTACCAGTGATTACAGTAAAACTATTTATTACAGCACCTACGATATTAAAAGTTTTTTAAACAAAGAAAATGTATTGGTAGTGGCTGTTGCAGCGGGTTGGTATGGCATGCCAAAACTAAGGATGCAAGTAGAAATTTATTTTACAGATGGATCTTATGATTTGATTAATTCTTCAGGTGTACGAAATGTTACATTAGGTCCAGTAGTTACATCGGGTATATTAGATGGAGAATTCTATGATGCACGTTTAGAAAAACCAGAATGGAATTTACCTTCTGATACAATTATAAAAGGCTTACCCAACCAAATTTGGGGTGTTGCACCGGTGGTAGAAAGTCCGGGTGGGAAAATGGCGGCTCAGCAACTGGAACCTATCAGAGTAGTTGAAAGTTTTACACCTGTATCGGTTAAGGAAGTTTCGCCAGGTATATACGTAATGGATGCTGGACAAAATATGGCAGGATGGGTAGCTATACAGGTTAAAGGTGAAAGAGGAACACGTGTTACCATGCGTTTTGCAGAAGTAACATATGATAATGGAACGGTGAACCAGGAAAATCTACGCACCGCTGCCGCTACCGATGTTTATATATTAAAAGGAGAAGGTGTTGAAAAATGGGAGCCCCGTTTTACCTATCATGGCTTTAGATATATGCAAATTGAAGGATGGCCGGGTAAACCAACAGTTAATGATTTTGTAGTAAAAAAAGTAAGATCTGATGTAGAGCCGGCGGGTGAATTTAATAGCAGTAATGATCTGTTAAACAGGATCAGCCAAATGGTAAAGCGTACAGAAGCATCAAACTTGCATAGTATACCTACCGATTGCCCGCAACGGGATGAAAGAATGGGATGGTTGAACGATTTAACCGTGCGGATAGAGCAAGCGATGTATAACTTCAATTTACACCGCTTATATGCCAAATACATTCGCGACATTGGTGATACACAAGGTGAAAACGGTGAAATAACAGATACGGCTCCTTACAAAGTAGGGGGAGATCCTGCCGACCCGGTATCTGTAAGTTTTTTGTTACTGGCATTAAAAAGTTATGAGTACTATGGCAACACGGAAATAATTCGCAATAACTATTCTAAAATGAAAGCATGGGTAGATTATTTGACTACCCGTACTAAAGATGGCATTTTAGAATACAGCTATTATGGCGATTGGTCACCACCAGCAGAGTTTGGCGCAAAAGGTCATAGCTATGGTGCTATCAATGCAACTACACCAGGTGCGTTAATGTCAACAGGTTATTTGTATTACCATGCACAAGTGTTGGCACAACTTGCAACGGTGTTAGGTAAAACGGATGATGCAAATCAGTACAACACACTTGCAGCCCGTACCATGGACGCATTTAATAATAAGTTTTGGGATGAGGCGAAAGGCGGTTACGGTACAAATAATCAATCCTGTAATTCATTTGCTATTTTCCTGGGGGCACCAGGCAAAGAAAGATTGCCAAGAGTAATTGCTAATCTGGTACGCGATGTAAAGGAGAGAGGTTATCATTTAACTACAGGAAATCTTTGTACTAAATATTTATTAGAAACATTAACTGAAAATGGAGAGGTAGAAACTGCATATAAAATTGCAACGCAGGTTACCTATCCGAGTTGGGGTTACATGCTTTCAAAAGGAGCCACTACATTGTGGGAACGTTGGGAATATGAAACAGGAGGTTCCATGAACTCGCATAATCACCCCATGATGGGTTCAGTAGGCTCGTGGATGTATAAATACCTGTTGGGAATTATTCCTGACATCAATTATCCGGGTTTTGAAAAATTTATAATACGCCCCTACATTGTTAAAGATCTTCAGTTTGCCCAAGGGGAATATAAATCAGTGAAAGGAACCATAAAATCAGCCTGGAAAAAGCAAAATGGTTTTCTTGAATTGAATATAACAGTTCCTGCCAACTCTGTGGCCATCGTTTACATTCCAACAAAGCAGTTAAAATCAATTACAGAAAAAAACAAAAGAGTGGCTGGTAATAAGCACTTCAACTTCCTGCGCATGGAAGGTGATGCGGCTGTATTTGAAATTGGTTCGGGAGATTATTCATTCAGATCTAAATGGTAATAGTATGAAAAAGCTGATTTTACTGCTACTGTTTGGTGGTATGATAACAAATGTTCAGGCTCAGAAAAAAGAAAACAATCTTTTACTTCCTGGTTCCCTGGATATGGTTGGTGTCGATCAATTTGGCAGAACATTCCATACAATCAGCGGATATAAAGCAAAAAAACAGGTCGGTATATTTTACTGGCCCTGGATCGGTCAACCCTTTGCATCCGGAATTTATGATGCTACCAAAATTGCAGCAATGCCAAATGGGTTGAAATTATTGTATGATTTTAAATCGTTAGATACAGCAATTAGTCCAACCGGTCAGGCACATTTTTGGGGCGAGCCTTTATGGGGTTATTACAATTCCGCAGATGAATGGGTTATCCGGCGACAAATCAAAATGCTGACAACGGCCGGTATTGATTTTATTGTGTTTGACCTTACCAACCGGGTTACGTATAGATCTGTTTATGAAAAAGTGCTTCGCATCATTGAAGAATTTCAGCAGCAGGGATGGAATGCACCCAAGATTGTTTTTTACACACATTCAAAATCTATTGAGACAACACAGGTCCTGTACAATGATCTTTATAAGCCGGGTCTTTACCAGAATGCATGGTATAAAGTGAATGGCAAGCCCATGATCATTGCCTACACCGAGCCAGAGGATGATATTGCAGAAGCTCTTTCCAGAAGCGATAGCAGTTACAGGCCTGTTCCTTTTTCGCAGGAAATATTAAATTTTTTCTATTTTAAAAAGCCTCAATGGCCGGGTGATCCAATTTCTCAAAATGGTTTTCCCTGGATAGAATGGAAATATCCACAACCCTTACATGGTAATACGATGAGCGTAACAGTAGCCAGTCACCCGCAAGTTCCTATGTCGAGATCTATAACATCTGGTTGGATCAATTGGGGGAGAGGTTGGGATCCGGAAAAACAAAAGAACATTGAAGCGGATGTTGATAAAGGAACCTTCTTTCAAAAGCAATGGGATCATGCAATTCAAACAGACCCGGATACTGTATTTATTGGAGGCTGGAATGAATGGATAGCTTATAAACAACCTTACGGTGATGAATACATGTTATGTGATGCGGCCAGTAAAGAATACTCCCGGGATATAGAACCCATGAAAGGTGGATTTGAAGATGCTTTTTATCTCCAGATGATCATGAATATCCGCAAGTATAAGGGGTTGCAGGCAGCAACTGCTGCGGCTGGTAAAAGATCTATTGAAATCAATAAAAGTCCGTCACAGTGGGATGCAGTACAAAGCAGTTATAAAAATATAGGAGCAAAGGCTTATCCACGAAACAGCCCTGGTGCAACAAAAAATTTAATCTACCAGCGTCCTGCACCTGTAAATAATTTGCAGGAAATTAAAGTATCACACGATGATGCCTACATATATTTTTATATAAGGGCAGAAAAAGAATTTAAACAAACAGGTCCGGCTGCCAAAGGGATCACTATTTATATAGGACGAAATGAGCCTGCACTGAAAGGATGGAATGGTTACGAATTCATGATAGAACAAAAACAAAATGCTAAAAAGTTTACGGTAAATAAACTGGATGAAAATTATAACATCACTGGAATTGGTAAAGCAGCATTTGTAATTGATAAAAATATTTTACAGGTAAAGATTTCCCGTAAACAACTCGCAGCCTTTAACGGTACAAAGAATATCTATTTTAAAGTAACTGATGGAATTGTGCATCCTGAAGATATAATGGATACATATTTATCAGGGAGTGCTATGCCTTTAGGCAGATTGAGTTATGAATATCGTCTTGAAAGTAAATAGAAAACCATGAAGTATAAAACCATTTTTTGTTTTTATTATTTTTTAAAGGAGTTGGTATAAAATAACCGAATGAATTCAAAAATTATGAATCGTTTATTTTATTATTTTAAAAG
>CAMPGG010000121.1 GCA_946885335.1 uncultured Chitinophagaceae bacterium | reverse complement strand
GCAGATCAGAAATGGTTTTAATGCCCAAATCATTTGCCTGTTGCCTTCGCATCATCAGCGCATATGCATTATTGAATCCAATGGGCTGAAGCCAAACAAGATTGAATTTATTTTGAAATGCAGTTTTTACAAACTGGTAGGTGGCTTCTTTATCGCCAATCACTTTTTGCAATTCCTGTTTGGATGGTTGCAACAAAACCAGCAATCCCGTTCCCGTGTACTCAGGATAAAAATCGATCTGGCCATTGGTCAATGCATCAAAACATATTTTGGTACCACCCAACCCGGTTTTTGTTTCTACCTGCAGTTTTGTGTATCCTTTAATCAGCATGCTGTACATGCTGACTAAAATATATTGCTCGCCGAATATTTTTGAACCGATGCGTACTATGCCGCCCTGTCCATTTTGTGGCGGTTTGTACAATTGATGTTGTTGTAAAAATTCCCTGGCCACTTGTTCCGGAAGCTGTTTTAAATAATCTACCCTGTAATTCAAATCGGTCATGATGCTGTCATTGATCTTACCTGACAACATATTTAACACCGGTTCCAGTTCAGGAAATTTCTTTAATGACTCTTGCCGCACCAATGGTGCCGCATAATATGGCGGAAAAATGGTTTTATCATCTTCCAGCGTAATGAGATCAAAAGCTTTTAATCTTCCGTCTGTACTGTAACCACTGATCACGTCCAGTTTTTTCTCAAATGCCGCTTTATACATTACGGCATCGCTGATCACCACCGTTGGAATTTTTAATCCATAGACTTTCTTTAACCCAAGGTATCCATCTTCCCTGCCCATGAATTCAGGCGTAAAACCTGCCAGCATTTTTTTGCCCGAAAATGGAACAATATAAAAAGATGAAAACAGCAATAAAACAACAGGCAATACCATGGCCACCCTGCGCATTTTTCTAACCTGTAATTTTTGAACGATGGATAAAACGAAATCAAACAGTATGGCAAGTAATGCTGCAGGAATGGCGCCTGCCAGTATCATGTTGGTATTGTTCAGGGCAATGCCCCCAAAAATAAATTCACCCAAACCACCTGCGGCAATATAGGCAGCCAGTGTTGCCACACCCACATTGATTACCGTTGCCGTACGAATACCGGCTAATATAACGGGCATGGCCAGTGGCAATTGAATCTTTAATAAAACCTGCTTTGGGGTCATCCCCATTCCATAAGCTGCATCAACAACAGCAGGATCCACCTCCTTAATACCTGTATACGTATTGCGGATGATGGGTAAAAGTGCATAGAGAAAAAGTGCAGCTATAGCAGGTAGCGGACCAATGCCCAGCAAAGGGATCATGAAACCCAATAATGCAATAGAAGGAATGGTTTGCAAAATGCCGGCAAACCCCAACACTCCGGAAGCAAGCGATTTTCTTTTTGCGATAATAATCCCAAGCGGCAATCCAACCAACACAGCAATCAGTAAAGAAATAAATGTGAGACCGGTATGCGTAAGCGTTTGTTCCCAAAGCTTGCCCGATTGCTGCGCCATAAACTGCCAAAGGTTTTGCTGTTCTTCCATTTTAGTTCCTTTGATTCATTGAATTCAATGCAGTTTCAATTACCGCAAAACTGATCTCTTTTGTTTCTCCTGTTTCTTCATTTCTTATAATAAGATTTTTATTTTTTTGGGTGATGAGTTCCATGGCTTCCCATAAATTATTTTGTATAGTTAGTTGACTAGCCTTTTCAATTTGTGTTGCCGGTAATAAATGCCAGGCATCTTTGATCAAAACTGATTTTAAAATCAACTGCAACCGCTCCTGTTCTAAAAACCGGCTGACAAATGCTGTTGCAGGATGATATAATAATTCCGCAGGTTCACCAATTTGTTCAATGGATCCATTTTTCATCAGGCAGATCATATCCCCAAGTTCAAAGGCTTCCTGTACATCATGCGTAACCAATACAATTGTTTTTCTCTTTAATTCATCCAGTTGTTTTAGTTCCTTTCTTATTTCAACCCGGGTGATAGGATCTAAGGCACCAAATGGTTCATCCATCAAAAGAATATCAGGGTTAGCAGCCAGGGCTCTTGCCAGGCCTACCCTTTGTGCCTGTCCGCCACTTAATTCAGCAGGATAAGCATTGGCCAATGAAACAGGTAATTGCAATTTCTCCATTAACACATTTGTTCTTTCTTTTATTTTTCCTTTTTCCCAATGAAGTAATTGGGGCACAATGCCAATATTTTCGCTTACTGTGTAATGTGGAAATAATCCATGGTGTTGCAATACATAACCCATGTTCTTTCTAAGCCCGGTGATGGATTGAGACAAAATATTTTTTCCATTAATTGTTACATCACCTGTATCCGTTTCAATCAAACGATTCAGCATGCGCAAAGTGGTTGTCTTGCCGCAGCCACTAGTGCCCAGCAATACAAGGGTTTCACCTTCTTTTACTTCAAAAGAAATGTTATCAACGGCTTGTATCCCGTTAAATCTTTTACTTATATTATTTGCGACGATCATAATAATAATCCCAAAACAGGTGGCTTGTATTTTGCATACTGACAATCCAATGTATTCACATTTAAAGTTTATTAATTTGACAATGAATGCAAAATATATTATTCATCGTTTTGCAGTTTTATAATTTGATTTCGATAATTATTATATAAATCGTTCATAATTTTTATTTATTAATTTCAAATTCTTAACTGATTAGCGTGCAGATGAAATCAACCAAAAAAGATTCAGCCATTTCTTTTCTACAAGGTGGCGGTGAGATGGGAGAACTGATTCGTCATTTTGACTGGTCGCAAACGCCAATCGGCGATGCCAGCACCTGGCCCCAGAATTTACGTACCGCTGTAAATATTTTACTGAATTCGCAGTTCCCCATGTTTGTTTGGTGGGGACCTGAACTGGTTACTATTTATAATGATGCTTACCATATTATAGCGGGAGATAAACATCCAAAAGCTTTGGGTGAATCAGGGCCCAAAGTATGGTCAGAAATATGGGATGATGTGGGTCCGCTGGCCAACAAGGTCATGCAGGAAGGTACCTCCACCTGGTCAGAAGATCAGTTGCTGATGATTAACAGGCATGGGTATGTGGAGGAAACTTATTTCACTTTTTCTTACAGCCCTGTGTTTGATGATGCCGGCGGAGTCAGTGGTGTTTTTTGTGCCTGTACGGAAACTACTGAAAAAGTATTGGCAGCTAAAAGGATCAAAGAAAGCGAACAGCGTTTCAGATCTATGGTCATGCAGGCACCCGTAGCTATCGCGGTATTTCGCGGACAAAATTTTGTTGCTGAATTAGCCAACAACTTTTACCTGCCGTTGGTTGGCAGAACCCGTGAAGAGTTTGTTGGTAAACCTTTGTTTGAATCTTTACCGGAAGCCAAAGAAACCCTTGAACCGCTTGCAAAAGAATTGATGCGAACCGGTAAATCTTTTCCGGCCAGTGAATTTGAAATGCAACTGAAGCGGAATGGACAATTAGAAACCTGTTACTTTAATTCGGTGTGGGAACCGCTTTTTGAAAATGACATAGTGGATGGTTTTATTGTGGTTGCCCATGAAATTACAGAGCAGGTTGTAGCCAGGAAAAAGTTAGAAGGCAGTGAAGCCGAATTGCAGAAAAAAGTGCAGGAACGTACCGCTGACCTGGAAAAACAAAATAATCTACTGGATAACATTCTTACTTATTCTTCTAATGGCATTTCAGTATCTGAAATGATCAGGGATAAAAATGGAAAAATCATTGATGCCAAAACCATACTGGCCAATGATGCGGCTATTCAATTTACTGGTCTTCCCAAAGATATTTACCTGTCAAAAACAGCCGTTGAAATTGATCCCAATTTAATTGGTTCACCATATTATCAAATGTGCGTAAATACATTAGAGACTGGCGAACCGTCGATTACCCAATACTATTTGGAATATACCAAACGATGGCTGGAACTTACCGTATCTAAAATGGATGATGATCATTTGATTCACATTTTTACAGATGTTACACCGATCAAAGAATCACAAATCCAGTTAGAGAAATATGTAGAAGATCTAAAGCGATCCAACGCAAACCTGGAAGAGTTTGCTTATGCAGCTTCGCATGACCTGAAAGAACCGGTCAGGAAAATTCATTTTTTTGCTGACCGGTTGAAAAAGAGTTTGAACAGCCGGTTGTCAGAAGAAGAGAGCCAGTATTTTGAACGGATGGAACTGGCATCTACGCGGATGGGATCGCTGATTGATGACCTGTTGAATTATTCTCAATTATCATTGCGACCAACATCTTTTGAAGCCGTTGATTTGAACCAGGTACTTACGCTTGTTTTAAATGATCTTGACCTTGAAGCGGAAATGAAAAATGCAAAAGTGCATGTTGGCAAATTATTTACCATACAAGGACATCACCGGCAGTTACAGCAAGCTTTTCAAAACCTGGTGGGCAATGCATTAAAGTATACCAAGCCCGGTGTAATTCCGGAAATTAATATCAATGGCAAAAAAATCAGCGGTAAAGATTCAGGCTTGCACTTATCTGCCAGGGAAAAGCAATCAGATTTTTATGTCATTTCCATCCAGGACAATGGGATTGGTTTTGAACAAAAAGATGCAAACCGGATATTCAATGTATTTACCAGGCTGCATGGCAATGCAGAATACAAAGGAACCGGGATCGGTTTATCCATTACAAGAAAGGTAATTGAAAATCACAATGGATATATAAAGGCAGAAAGCAAACCGGGAGAAGGATCAACATTTTTGGTTTATTTACCGGTGCCATAATCCAGTATTTCGATTATTGATTAACCAATTCGTTACTTCCATTCATATTTATCTTTATAATCATTTCAACAGTAACCCGTAAGCGAAATTGGAATTTGCGGGCCTGCAAAGCCTCTGCATTTCATAATTGGAAATTATCCCGTCATAAAAGAAAAATTAATAACATACGAAGTGTTCGTTATCGCATAAAATAATTCATCTACATATAAAAACACACTCCTCTTTTTGCTCACCCTGTGCCGTTATATTATATTTACCCCTTAATCCTTTTCTCTATCAAAAAATGAAACCCGCGGCAATTATTTCATTTACAAAAATTAAGTTTCTTTTACTGCTGGTAATATTTCATAACGTTAATATATCAGCGCAGTCTACTCCTGCCATTGATTCACTCATCCGGAATATTCCTTCAAAAGTCCGCAGTGATGAAGCAGCCGCCCGGAGAATGATTGATACACTTGCCACCCTTTCCAAATTACACAACCATCAACACGGAACCATCCAAAGCAGTTTTTTTAAGGCCTGGATAAGTTATCGTCAAAATCCGCCAGATCAGACCATCGCATCAATAGACAGTGCATTGAAACATTTGCCGGGAATAAATGCAGATACCGCTTTGGTGAAGTTTTATATCCTTAAAGGACAATGCTTCGTTAAAAAAACCCAGTTTGCAAAAGCACTGGCAAACTTTAACCAGGCACTAAGTGTAGCCCGCAAACGTAATGATAAGTTCAGCGAAACCAGTGTGCTTATCAGCATCGGCTGGGCATATATGGAAGATAACAAGCCTTCGGAAGCCATTCGTTTTTTTAATGAAGTGTTACAACTGAATCCTGCAGAAAATTATCTTAGCAGGCCAGTTTTGCTTAACAATATTGCGGCTTGTTATAATACACTGGGCAATTTTAAAACAGCGGAAACTTATGCGCTGCAAGGCATTGCCGCATCTAAAAAAAATGAAAACAGGTTGGACCATGCAAATGGTCTTAATATCCTTGGCCGGAGTTATTACCAGCAAGGTAAAATGGATAAAGCCATCGCAGTTTTAAAAGAAGCCTCCACGATACGTGAAATGAATTCAGATCCTTCCATGCTGGCATCGGATTATTTGGAACTGGCCGATCTTTATTTAAAAAATAACCAACCCCGCCAGTCCATCACCTGGGCAAAAAAAGCAGAAGCGATAAGTGTGCAAAATGACAACAACCTGAAACTTTCTGCCGCATACAGGTCGCTGGCAAATGCCTATGCGGCTACGGGTGATCACCGCAATGAAGCAACATACCTGGAAAAATTACTGCAGCATAAGGATAGCCTGGCAGACGAACATTATAACCAGGCATTTGCGCAAATGCAGGTTCAATTTGAAACGGAGAAAAAAACTTCTGAGAACCTTCGCCTCAGGCAGGAAAATCTTGAAACAAAATTGCGGAACAGCAACCAGCAGCGATGGCTGATATTACTTTTGGCCGTACTCGGTATGCTCATTGCTTCCGGTCTTTACATATCCAAACTGATGAAGAGCCGGCACAAAACTCAATTAGCAGTCGGGCAACTGAATGAACAAAAAAAACGCTCCATCGCGGTAGTTGAAGCGGAAGAAAAAGAACGTAAACGCATCGCGGCAGACCTGCACGATGGTGTGGGACAAATGCTTGTTGCAGCTTCCATGCAATTAAACAAAGCGATCAAAGGACAGCTTCCGCTGGAGAAAGTTGATGAACTTATTACAAAAGCCGGCACGGAAGTGCGCAACCTTTCGCACCAGGTTACGCCTGAATTGCTATTGCATTACGGACTCATTAAGGCTGTGGAAATTTCAATCGACAGGCTCAACGACGCCAGCGACAAAATGGTTTTTACTCTTTTTACACATGTGCAGGAACCACTGCATGATGAACTGATTGAACTGACCATCTATCGTTGCTTCCAGGAACTAAGCGCAAATACATTAAAGCATTCGCAGGCAAGCATGGTAACGGTTCAATTGGATATAGATAAAGATGAAGTGCAACTGATGATAGAAGACAATGGTATAGGATTTCAAACAGGCACTACTTCCGGGCTGGGACTTAAAAATCTCGAAAGCCGGGTAGCATTGTTTGATGGTGTTTTTGAGGTAGACAGCACACCAGGGAAAGGGACTACCACAATCGTACGAATAAACAAACAATCACTTGCAGTTATTGATAACGCTAAAAATAATTTGTGGAAAAGATAACCATTGTACTGGCAGACGATCACGACATTCTCATGGATGGCATAGAATCAATTCTGAATGATTCGCCCCATTTACAGGTAGTTGGTAAAGCTTCATCAGCCACTGCTGCGGAAGACCTGGTGCAAAAGCTGCAACCAGACCTTTTACTTACCGATATCAGCATGGGCGAAGTATCAGGTCTTAGTCTTACCAAAAACATTATGCAGAAATTTCCACAAACGAAGATCATTGTATTATCCATGCACGATGATATGCAGCATGTTTCTTCCCTGCTGGAAGCCGGCGCACTGGGCTACCTGCTTAAGAATGTAAAGCAACCAGAATTGTTTGAAGCCATTGAACATGTAATGGCCGGCCGCCAGTACATTCAGCAAATGCTTGCCGTTAGTTATTCCCGTTTCAACCAGCAGAAAAAAGAAGGCAGGAAGAACAGCCAGCTTACACCAAGGGAAATAGAAATTATTAAATTGATTGCAAATGAAATGACTTCAGCTGAAATCAGCCGGGAGTTGTTTTTATCCGAACACACGGTTGAAACGCACCGCAAAAATATTATTAGAAAGACAGGAGCTAAAACTGTAATCGGTTTGCTTAATTACGCCAGGGAACATAATGTTTTATAACATCGTGATCATAAATATACCTGACAGCAGGTATTGTTTCCTGCATTGATTTCGAATTGTTTTGTTGTTCATCACCAAAACAATTTACATTATGAAATCATGGTTATCACGCAATGTGATCTTTGCAATGCTTGCAATGCTAACATTATCTTTTTCAACTTCAGTGAATGCGCAATCAAAAGATGAAATCATTAATGCAAGTTATTTCGTGGCTTTTGGGCGGTATGCCAGTTCCGGCGAACTGAATTACTGGCGGCAGAATGTGGGCAACAGAAACATTCCACAGATGGTGGAAAATCACAGGAATTACTTGAAATCAAACCGGTATGAAAAAGAAAAAGTAGTGAAGAACTCATATATGGACGCTTTCGGATGGCAGCCAAGTGCAGATGAATTACGCTATTGGAGCAGCCAGAATAGAACCTATGCGGAGTTGATGAAAAATCATATCGACAACTGGCTGAATATCTATCCCGACAAAAAAGAACATGTCATCAGGCAATCCTATTACAAAGTGTTTAATCGCAATGCCACCAGTGACGAAGTGAAGTACTGGAAAAGACAGCCCACTTATTCTTTTGTCCAACTTGTTGCTATGCACACTACCTGGAAGCAGAATAACCGGAGCACTTCTTCTGCCACCAGTATCAGGCCTAATATTAAGACATCATCCGTATCTACTGCATCACTGAGTTCGCAAGCTGCCAGCGGGATCATTGCTGCTGGCGGTGGTAACATAATAGCTGCAGGCGGAGGCAACGTGATCTCAGCCGGCGGCGGAAATATAATAGCTGCAGGTGGCGGCAACTGATCAATCCATAAATGAATAGTATAATGAAATATCTTTCTTTAATTTTTATTATTGTCACCTGCTCCATTTCATTTGTCGCATGTGGCCAGCAACGTTTTTCAGGAACGGTTTCCAACGGTTACAAAGGAGATAAGATCAGTTTTAATTTATCCGCGGATAAGAAGACTATTACTGATCTCACCTTCAGCGGTTACTGGCGCTGTAATGGACGCCTGGAAAGCATTACCGTGGGACCCGAAAAAGGTTATGCCGTAAAAAACGGCGAAGTGCATGGTGTAATTCTTGATCCGGAAAATGGCGGATCAACAGCCTTCCGGTTTGCATTGGACGGCACTATCAAAGGAAAGACTGCCAGTGGAACATTCAGGATGAGCATTACAAATTTGAACTGCGACACACACTTGCTTAAGTGGACAGCCAGCGCTAAATAGCGCTGGCAACCGCTTTACAAATTAGCATCTAATAAATTGTTTTTGTTTGGTAGAAATTTCCAACAGGGACCTGTAAGCGAAATTAACCAAAGCGTAAAGATCCAATCATACATGTACGGACAATTACAACCTAAATAAAAAAATATTTGCGTAGTCAAATAACTACATTTATATTTGTAGTCAAATGACTTCATAATGAATTTAAGACGTGATGTTTTTCAAGCCATTGCCGACCCCACAAGAAGAGCTATACTTTTATTGGTAGCATCCCATTCAATGACAGCGGGAGCCATTGCATCAAATTTTGATACTGCCCGACCTACGGTTTCCAAACATTTGCAAATACTTACAGAATGTGAACTATTAAAACAGGAACAAAATGGCAGAGAAATAATCTATCACCTCAATGCAGATAAAATGAAAGTCATTGCCGACTTCCTTAAACCATTCCAAAAGATTTGGGATGACAGATTTAATAAGTTAGAACAGGTAATGAAAAAATATAAACGTAAAACATAAGTATCGTGGAACTGAAAACTAAAATATCAGC
>CAMPGG010000120.1 GCA_946885335.1 uncultured Chitinophagaceae bacterium | reverse complement strand
AAACTGTTATCACAGTGCCTTTCTGTAATGGCTGTCTTGTTTTGCCAACCAATACACCGTACATGATAATAGAGTCCCCTTCCTCCATATCATTCATCACAAATTTATGTTTGGCTGGCACCCTTGCAGGGAGCAGGTATTCATCACCGTTATACACAACTTGTTCTCCCTGCTCCAGGTTGGTGAGGGCCACGAGCACATTATCCGCTGGGTGTATCCTGGTTATTTTATGATTCATTTGGCTGGTACATTTTAGAATGATCTTCAAGGGCGGATTTTGTACCGTTCACCAATACCTGGTTTAATTTATGCGTAACCGATTGCTGAAAGCCGGGGAGCAAACTCAAATCGGCACCCCAATATTCATGATCCGCTAAAACCTCTTTCACCAATGAAGCTACAGACAATCCAGCCCATCGCTTATAAAATTCAGGCGCCATATCATCATGGATCGGGTATTCCTGATCCTGGTACAAACCATAATATCCTTCATCCTTTTTAATAACCGGTTTCATAAAAGCAATGTATGCAGCAAAGCCCAGTGCAAACAATTCCGGTACCTGGTCGCTTTCCAGGTAATGTTTCATTAGCATAGGAATACAACGTAATTTCATTTTTGCACTATAATTCATGGTAATGCTGATCCATTTATGCTGGATATAAGGATTACGGAACCTTTCCAGGACCGATTCACCAAATGCAACAGCATCCTGCAATTCGATAGAATAAGGAATGGATGGCGCCAGCTCAAATTGCATAAGGTTGCTTACATAATGCGAAAGGGTTTCATCTTCCATAGCGGCATTCACCGTTTCACATCCTGATAAAAATGCAAGTCCGCAACTCAAAGTATGTGTTCCATTCAACAGCCTGAGTTTGAGTTCCCGGTATTTATTTATATCTGGCACGATGACAACCGATTCATCTGAGGCAGCAAATGAAAGAATATTTTTTACTTTCTCATCGCCCTCTATTGCCCACAAAGAATAAACCTCGGACATAATCAACAGGTCATCTTCATAACCAAGATTTGATTCAATATCTTTTCTTATTTCTGTGGCAGGTTTTCCCGGCACAATACGGTCAACCAGGGAATTACAAAAATGGTTATGGTTTTCCAGCCACTCAATAAAATCATCAGGCAGGCTGTTTAAATGGGCAAGCTCCAAAACAATGGATTGCAGTTTAGTTCCATTTTCGGAGATCAGTTCAGTTGGAATAATGACCATACCGCTGCGGGCACTTCCGCCAAAAGCCTGGAAACGTTCCAACAAAAATGCCAGCAGCTTGCCTGGAAAGGAAACAGGCGGATGATCTCTTATATCATCATTCACCAATTGAATACCCACTTCCGTGGTATTGGAAATAATCACTTGCAGGTTACTGTTATGAGCACATTCCAATATGCTTTTCCATTCGGTGCCTGCATTTAATACCCGGCTGATGGAAGAATTGATAATATTTTTTTCTACCAGTTTATTATCCCTGATTCCCCTTAAACAATGAGTAAACAAACCATCCTGCTTTTCATAAGCCGATGTATCACCATGGGAAGTTGATTTAATAACAACAACCCTTCCATTAAAATTACCTTCCCGGTTGGCCTTGTCAATAAAATAATCCGGCAGGCCCCGCAGCAGTACACCTGTTCCAAACTGCAGCACCTTTTCAGGCAGTTCAAAAACGGATTCATCCGGAACCTCCACGTCATCGGAAGAAATGTTCTTTAAGGTATATCTTGAAAGTTTCATGAGCTCAGTTCTTTTCTTTTTTGTCACTCCATTCTATCGCTTCCCGTTGAAGGAGTTCTTCAAAATATTTTTTTTGTGAAAATTGTTTATCTGTTTGCTCCCAACCTGCATAAAATCTGAAAATAACGGGTTCCTTATTTTTTATTTTCATCGTCATGGTATATGTGTTCACAATACCATTGCCTGTGTTTGCTGTTTTACCA
The DNA here is from genome assembly GCA_946885335.1 of uncultured Chitinophagaceae bacterium. The sequence continues at coordinate 7,513 of CAMPGG010000120.1, read as the reverse complement.
AATTGCGGATCATTTTTTTGATCTGTCATAACAGCCATGCCCAGGTGAGATCCATCATCTGCCTGCTTATCGTGTGTATACAAAATGCCTTTACTTCCATGAGTGAATTGAAATGACTCATTCGCTTTAAAATTAACAATGCCAGTCACCAAACGCTCATCACCTTTTAATCCGGAAATGGTAACCTTGCTTTCATAATTATAGTTCCCCGGTTGAATGCTTATCTCCTCTGTTACCTGGTAAACCCTGCCCAACACTTTCCAGTTTTTGTAGTGAAGCCGGAAAATAGCTTGTTGCTTTTCATTGCTGATCAACTCATAAGATGTTTGCTCTATAGCAGGTCCACCCAATCTTACCAATGTATCAATGCCCTTTTTGTTTTTAATTTGCAGGGCAAGTGAGCCTGCACCTAAAGAAGCGCCGACTTTTAAAATATCCATCCCCCAGGAAGGATCAAAATAATGGTAATACTTATCTCCATGCGTACCTACGGTATCCAATACAATGTTTGAAGTAGTTTTACCAAATATATCTTTGGCATTACGAACGTCAAAGTATAAACGAAAACCTACTTTATCGTTTTCCCAAACCGGTCCTTCCGATTGGTATAACGGAATGGAAGTTTTAGAAAAATCTGTTGCCGGGTTGTTTGCCGGCATAATTTCCGATTGTAACGGTCGCCCGTAACTGCTGTCAATATTCCGCCTGGTTAATTGTGTATAAGCCGAAGGCAAAAATGAAGATTCCGGATCCCATCGGTTTTTAAATAACCATAGTGGAGTGATGGTTGCAACAGCAGGCGAACCAGGTGCAGTTTGTAAATTATTGGCATGCCATGTAAAATCTCCACCTTCGCGGTGGGTTGAATGGTAATAAACTCTTTTGCCCCATTTAATTTCATTAGAAGTGGGCACCAGGTAAATATCCTGGTCGGCCATATTGGATGGGAATTTACAGCCTATTAAATAAAACTGGGCATCCCGGTGATATCTCCCAAGGTTAAATCCATCAAACCCTTTAAACGTACAATTTTTCAAAACCGTTTTTGCATCTTCATAACGGGAACCATCATGCCAAATAGCTGCCGATCCGGTATGTACAATGAATTCGCAATCCTCGGCCCAGGCCCAACCACGCGGACAATAAAAATCAACCCCGCCTTCCATTGTGCAATTCTTAAAATAAAACATTCCATTTTCCACATTCCATGGGCTTACCGTATCCCCACCAAATGCTTTAAAATGACAGTTCACAGCTTTTAAACGGGTTCCATGCATCGTACGCAATGCCATCTGGTGACTTTGGGAAGAAATTATTTTTGCGCCGGTAGAATCGTTTGGACATGGAATGGTTATTTTATTTTCCTGTTCAAAACCAAAGTTGTTGATCACCGTTAAATTTTGCAGGGTAATATCATCGGCAGAAATATTCAGTGTTGCCACGCCCCAGTCTTCATTATGCAGGCAACGCCAGGCGTCCCGGGCAATGGATTGGGTGATGATGGTTTTATTGCGATCCTCGCCAATTAACCAGATATTATTTTTTTCCAGGTAGATCTTTTCACGATATACGCCATTCCGGATAAAAATCTTTCGGTATTGAACAGCCGAAAAAGGCAAACTATTAATTGCTGCTTGTATAGAACGAAAATCTCCGCTGCCATCTTGCGATACAACGATCTGATAATCTGCAGGGACTTTCGCACCTGCTTTAAAAAATATTGAAGATGAAAGACAAAGAAATATTATGGTTAATATTCTTTTCAATGGATATTACTTTTTGAGTTTTTCACTTGTGCTGCCAACCATTTTACCCATTCATTAGCTCCCTGGTAATTTTGATATTCTGCAGGTAACTTACGTCCATCAACATATTCATTATATATCCAGGGATCACCTATGGCAAACACAGTTCCCTTACCAAAAGATGAAACTGCCATAATCACTTTACCTTCTTTTTCCAAAACGGGTTTTGCAGAATTATTCACTTGCAGCGTAGCTAATTCTTTAATGAATAATTTAGGTGATGAAGTAAAAATGGGATTACCTGGCGGCACTTTAATACTACCTTGCTCAAACTCGTCATTTTTAACCATGTTGAAATTGTCCTCATTAAAAACGATCCCAAATTTTTCCGATAGCTTATTAAAACAGTTGAATTCAGCATTTCCTGCATCATTGCCCATTAAAACTAATACTCCACCATTTTTCACCCACTTTTTAATTTGCCGGATATGTGGCTTCTTAATAAAATTAGGTTGCACAGTTTCTTTTTCCGTATCCGGATCAACGATCAAGTAAATATTTGCCCCGGATAAATTACTTTTTGTTGGTGCAGTTGATAACGTTTCGATTTCAAATCCATGACGTGAAAATATATTTCCCAGCATGGCAAAGCCGCTATTGCTTTTATCCTGCCAGGTATAATGATAGGATATCATTTTTCCCCGCGGTCCTTTCTTCCATTCATTGTTAAAATAATTATCCAGCACAACTGTTTTGCCAGCAGCAGTTTCCAAACCAGATAGCATTTCCATTTCAACAGCTGCCAGAATAAATGCACCCATGCCTTTCGGATCATTCACGATGACAGGTTCACTCATATAATATTCAAAGCTGCCATCCCTGTATGGTTTTCCACCTAAGCCGGACACACTAACGGTGCCGTGTAAGTCAACGTTTCCATTATCTCCCTGTTTAATAAATTCCTTTACAATTCCATCATAGCCTGCTTTTGCTGCAGGCAGGTAAGATTTATCCAGGTAACCCTTTCGCACAGCTTTAGCTAATGTATAAACCAACATGGAAGAACCCGATGCTTCAAAATAATTTTTTGGTTCATTTATTTTATCCGGTACATCATACCATAAACCCGTTTTTTTATCCTGCACATCCATAACTCCTTTTGCAAAACGATTCAAAATATTTATTATGGTGATTCGTTCAGGGTGATCTCCAGGAAAATGATCCAGCACATCGACTAATGCCATACCAAACCAACCCAATGCACGGCTCCAGAAATTGGGAGACAAACCTGTTTGTTTGTTTGCCCATTGTTGCTGGCGACTTTCATCCCAGCCGTGATATAGTAACCCGGTTTTTTCATCCCTCGCATATTTTTCCATCAAAATAAACTGGCGGGCAATATCATTGAAAGCCGTATCCTCACCCATCAATGATGCGTACTCAGCATAAAATGGCTGGCCCATATATAAACCATCCAGCCACATCTGGTAAGGATATATTTTTTTATGCCAGAACCCGCCTTCACTTGTGCGTGGATGTTCTAGCAATTGATTACGGAGTAAGTGAGCTGCCTTAAGGTATTTTTCTTTGCCGGTTACACGGTATAAGAATAATAACACTTTGCCATTATTTATATGATCAATGTTAAATTCATCTTTTTTATAACCTTTAATACTGCCATCTTCCTGCACATAAAAATCCATGCTCTTTTGAATGTAATCAAACCAAAACCGGTTGCCTGTCGCATTCCAGATACCTTCTATTCCTTTTAAAATCACACCCTGGTCATACCGCCATTTGGCTATTTTATCCTGGGGCAACGCGAAGGAATCAGGCCAGGTTTTAATGACGGTCATGGCCAGTTGTTGTGAAAGCGGTTGAGCATACCCGTTGTATGCAGTAATTAAAAAAATAATGATAAAAATTTTCTTCATGCTCAGCATTTCAAAATAGACAAGGCCTTTACAATACTATAAATACATTTTTATTGTTTGCTTACAGCAGCTTCTGTTGCGCCATAACTATATTCAATACTCTTCTTTGCTTTTTTTGTATCCGTTTCACTCAAACGGATGCTCTTACTTTTTTCTCCACTGATGTTTAACAACAGTTCCGCTCCCGCATTATAACCGATATTATTCATAACAATGTTTTGACTGTTATGGATGTTGATTACCGGGTCGGTTTCTTTGGTAAACAATTTTACATTCTGTAAAGAAATATTGCTGCCTTCCGTCATATCCAAACCTTTATCCGTTTGCATGACCATGTTCTTCATTAAGATATTATCTACACTCATTTCCGGAAGTCCCCTGACGAAAATGGCTTTTTCCGCACCATTGACTGTAACATTTTTAATGTAAATGTTCCTGAATTGCGGTGTTTCATCCGTTACAGGATGCATTTCAACTTTTGGCGGCTCTCTTTTTTCACCTGCTAACGCAATCGGGTCCCGGGCTGCATAGTACATGTCAAATAAAATAGCTTCACCAATAATATCCTGCATATGAATATTTTTGATATAGATGTTTTCAACCACACCACCCCGGCCACGGGTTGTTTTAAAACGAAGACCAATATCGGTTCCGATAAAAGTGCAGTTATCAACCCAGATATTGCGGGCACCACCACTCATTTCAGATCCTACTACAAATCCACCATGTGCCGCGTAAACAATACAATTGCGGATGATAACATCCTGCGTGGGCATATTTCTTTTTCTGCCTTCCGCATCACGACCAGATTTTATACAAAGCGCATCATCGCCAACATCAAACAAACTATTTTCTACCAATACATTGCTGCAGGATTCCAGATCAAGTCCGTCACCATTTTGTGCAAACCAGGGATTTCTTACAATGATGGACCTGATGGTAATGTTTGAACTCATTAAGGGGTGCAGGCACCAGGCAGGAGAATTTTGAAACACCACACCTTCCAGCAATATTCTGTCGCAATTTGTCAGTACCAATAAATTAGGGCGAAGGAAATCTTTCACTTCCTCGTAAAACGCATTTGTTTTACCAGGTAAAATTTGCCCTGGGTTTGTAAGCTTAGAACCTTTTAAAGAACTTTCGCTGGGATACCATATTTTTTTGTCATCATTCAAAACACCACCGGAAGCAACTAATTTTTTCCAATTGCTTTCACTGAGTTTTTCTTTTTTTACCATTCTCCATGCTTCTCCTGCTCCATCAATAATACCAAAACCCGTGATAGCTATGTTATGGGCATTAGTGGCTGAAATGGGTGACTGGTTACGCATTTGAGGCAATCCCTCCCAGTTGCCAGCCACCAGTTTATATTGGGTAAAATCTTTAGTGAATTGAAGCAAAGCATTTCTTTTCAAATGCAGGTTGACGTTAGATTTTAATTCTATCGGCCCTGTTAACCATAAACCTTCAGGAATAAGTACAACACCACCACCTTTGTTATGCATATCCGCTATAGCATCATTAATGCTTTTTGTATTCAATGTAATGCCATCAGCCTTTGCTCCAAACTTTTCGATATTAACCGTATCATTTTTGAAAGAAGTGGTTTTGATCTGCGGCAGGTTATTTTCCTGCGAAAAAACATGCATTAACGGAAAAACCGCAATCATGACTAACAAAAAAGTTCTTTTCATATGTATGCCTTTTATCGTTCTAAAGTCCAAAGAAAAATGTAATCGATTTTCTGTTTTAATGTTTTGAATAAATTCGTAAACATCATTCGTACAAAATTCAATTATTGGAGACCATTTCAGCTAACAAGTCTAACGACATATTATGGCAATACAAGCAGAATCCGGGAGTTTATTTACGCAATCGTTACCGAAAACGATGCCATAAAATTTTATTCCTGAAATACGGGAGAAAAATTCAAAAGTTAAAAGTCAAAAGTAAAAATCAAAGCGAAAAGATTTACAGCAAGAAATCAGAATGAAGGCAGTAATCTTACAATTTCCATTAGCTAATTTCAAATTGACCCATTGTAATATTGTTGAATTGTATTTTCATAGTACACTATCATATTCACCTTTCCAGCTATACCATCCAAAAATGGTTAAGCCTATGGCAATAGGTGCTGATACTGCAATAATAATGATCCATGGAACAGGATTGCTGATATCTCCCTGGCCGCCTTGCTGGATGTTTTTAAAAGCACTTATAACTAATAAAATAAAAAACAACGGACCAATCAGCATCCATACAATTCCAAGTAATTTTTTAATTTTTTGCATAACCATTAATTTAATCGTTGCTTGTATTTACTTTTCGATTAGAGAGGTATAACATGCCAATAACAAAACTGAGGAAAGCCACACCAATGGGATACCACAATCCCGATAGATGATTGGCGCCCGGCAAAGTAGTGATCAATGTTGCGATGAATGGAACCAATCCGCCAAAAACACCATTACCGATATGATATGGCAATGACATGGAAGTATACCTGATCCGGGTAGGAAAAAGTTCTACCAGGAATGCAGCAATCGGCCCATAAACCATAGTAACAAAAAGAACCATAATGGCCACCAGCCCGATCATTTTCCATTTACCGTTTTCAGATAAGATCACTTCTTTTTTATGACCATTTCCGTTTGACAGGTTAGTTCGCTTTTCACTGCTGCCATCGCTGTAATAAATAAAAGTTGCATCAGTTGATTGCATGACCGGTAAATCTTCCCGTGGTTCAGCCACTACAGTTTTAGTAGTAGTGTCTGCAATTTTATATAACTGTGAAAAAATGGGTTGATAAAATAATACACCTAGCAACATACCTGTCATCATGATTCCTTTTCTGCCCCATTTATCAGACAAGGAACCAAAGACAATAAAAAACGGTGTTGCCAATAAAATGGCAATTAAAATAATTGAATTTGCCTGTTCATATTCAACCAAACATTTGGTAAGAATAAAATTCTGCGCATAAAACTGGCTGGTGTACCAGATAACACCCTGCCCCATGGTTGCACCGAACAAAGCGAGTAAAACCATTTTGAAATTTTCCTTTTTACCAAAACTTTCTTTTAAAGGGTTAGCAGATGTTTTGCCTTCTTTTTTCAATTTGGCAAACAGTGGCGATTCATCCATTTTCATCCGGATGAAAACAGAAACAACAACCAATATGATCGATAACAGGAATGGATAACGCCAGCCATTTCCATAGGTGAATTCTTCAACACCTACCATGCGTCGCACTGTTAATATTACGCCTAATGAAACAAACAACCCCAAAGTTGCCGTTGTTTGGATCCATGAAGTGAAGAATCCGCGGCGATGTGCAGGCGAATGTTCTGCAACATAAGTGGCGGCACCACCATATTCTCCGCCTAATGCCAGTCCCTGTAAAAGTCGTAATATTAAAACCAGCATAGGAGCCCACCAGCCAATGGAATCATAAGAGGGAATGCAGCCAATTAAAAATGTGGAACCACCCATTAAGATCAGCGTCAGTAAAAAAGTATATTTTCTTCCAATGATATCACCGATGCGACCAAAAAATAATGCGCCGAATGGACGTACAATAAATCCTGCCGCAAAAGTTGCCAGCGTTGATAAAAGTGCTGCGGTTGGATTTATATCGGGAAAAAATTTCTGTGCAATGATGGTTGACAAACTGCCAAAAATATAGAAGTCGTACCATTCAATTAAAGTTCCAACGGAAGATGCTGCAATGATCTTCCCGATTCCTTTGCCCTGGGCCATGAAAATTTATTTAAAAATGATCACATTGAAAATGATCCTACAATATTAAGGATTTAAAGGCTCAACCCGAAACCA
>CAMPGG010000119.1 GCA_946885335.1 uncultured Chitinophagaceae bacterium | reverse complement strand
ATCACCGACTTTTCAACCTGGTATTTTTTAGGCATAAATGCCGCCAGTATCAACAATCCTACAATTAAACCGGCAAGTATATAAATAACGATCATCAAAAAAAGATTTCCGCTAATTTACAAAAACCTTATTTCTCAAATAAAAACGCCCCTCAATAAGGGGCGTTCGGAATATTATTTTAAATGAAATTATTCAGCTTCAGCAACAACCTCTTTCACTTCAGGGATCATTCGCTTCATCATGCCTTCAATACCGGCTTTTAATGTGATCATACTCGAAGGACATCCGCTGCAACTTCCCTGTAATACCAGGTTAACGCGGCCTTCTTCGTAACTTTTAAATTGAATGGCACCGCCATCCATTTCAACAGCAGGTTTCACATAATTCTCCAACAATTCCTTAATGCGTTTTACCACATCATCATCATCTGCACTAACGATATTCGATCCTTCTTTTTTTGTTACAACGATTTCTTCTTCATTGATAACCGCTTTCCCTTCTTCCAAAAATTCTTTTAAAAACTGGCGGATGGTTGGAATTACATCTTCCCATTCCGTATCGGATGTTTTGGTAAGCGTTACAAAATTGCTGGCAATAAAAACTGCGCGGATAAATGGGAATCCAAATAATTCAACTGCCAATGGCGAAGGTTTTGCACTGTCCACATCAGGAAAGTCAATGCTTTTACCAGGATACAAAAGCTTGTTTGCCACAAACTTCATGGTTTCCGGGTTGGGAGTCATTTCTGTATAAATGCTGATGATGGGATTGCCTGTTTTAATCATACTTATTGTTTTGCCATGCAAATTTACCATTCTTATTGTTAAAAGGAAGCTATGTTAGTCAGCCTTACCGGATTTTTGCTGATTTCGTAAGTATTTACATAAAAAAAGAGTTGAAAAATTCAACTCCTTTTTAGTTTCCAAAGGGAATATCTTTAAAAATTCACTTTTGCACCCAGGGTAATATATAAAGTTTCTTTGCCCTGCTCACTCATTTCCGGTTGATCATTTACTTCAATAAGATTTTTTGGAATGATATAAGATGGCGTGGCTACTAATTCCAGTTTTTTGGTTGCAAAAATGACCGGAACGGAGAATTCGTATGCCAGGATATTAAACCGGGATGATGTTTCTGTTATTCTTTCCTCATTGCCCGGCAGGAATAAAAAATTATTCTTTTTATAATGTGTTTTAGAAAATTGCTGCGTACCTGCATAAACATATGCTGATGGATCAGCGGCTAATACAATTCCTTCTTTAACCGGGAACCTGATAATATGATCTATTCCGGCGGTTGCACCAATATCTGTTTGTTCACTGAATTTTAAATCGCCCCCAACATTAATATTTACAACAGGATTTAAATAGGTTAATAAAGCGCCGGTTTGCGCTTTAAGACTGGCCTGCACCAATTCCGTACTCTCTTTGTACAAAGGTTTTAACGCATACACATTACCTGTCCATTTATCATTTGCATTGAACTGGTACCCTGCGGTAACAATGGTACCGGCATATTCAAAACGTTGTAAGGGATTATTGATGAATATGGGAGCTGCATTAATATACAATCCAGGAGTAAACCAAACTTCCGCCATTGGAAAAAATCCGCTGCTTCGCAGGCTGTCGGTACGACCGAAATAATTCAGGTTGGAATTATAGTTAAGACCTATGCGAAATACAGACCACTCCTTACCTGTTGAATCCGTTGTCTGCGCATTTGAAAAAGAATAAAAGCAGGTAATTATAATCGTTAGTACAATGTATTTATTTAAACGCTCCATAACTTTTTTTTGGGTGAAAGGAAAACCCACCCAAAACAGGTGGGTTTTTTATCCTGTATATGCCAGCCTCAATAGGGGTTTAATAATGTACAGCGCTGTTAGACGATGCATGAACTTTTGCTTCAGCATTAGCTTTTTCAGATGCACGTGGAACAGCATTTTTAACCTTCTTTGTTTCTCTTTTAGTTTTTTTCAATTCTTTCTTTGTTTTTGTTTTTGCATCATTTGCCTTTTCTTTCGCAGCTGCTTTCTTTTCTTCGGCCATTGCCTTTTTTTCATCGGCTACCTGGTTTATTTTTTTGATTGGCCTTTCGCCATCAACATCACCTTTGGCTTGTGCATCAATAGCTACCTGAATACCTGCATCTGCATTTTCTGATGAATTGTTGACGCCTGTTTCAAAAGAACCCTGGCTGTTTACTTCTGTTTCAATGTCAGCACCAACCTTTGTATTCTTTTTGATCTTTGCTTTTTCCGCCCTGGTTTTTTTTAATGCGCCTTTTGTTTTGGCTTCAGCAGCAGTAACAGTTTTACCGGTTACATTAACTGCGTTGGTTGTAGTTGCTTTCAGCGTTTTCGTTGCTGCATTTGTTGTAGCACGAAGTGCGGATTTTGTAGCTTGAGTAGTAATGCCTGATTTTACTGCTGCACGTGTGCTGCTGGTTACGCCAAGCCCTGCTTGTGAAAATGAAAATATTGAAATACACGAAGCACTGAGCACAAGAATTGTTTTACGGATTGTTTCCATAGCTTTTGTTTTAAATTTTACGTGATTAAAAATTATTCTTTTTAATAATTTTCATCTTAAGCAGATGAAAAATTATTTGCAGTTTCTGATCATGGTGGAATGATCGGTTATTAAAAAGCACTTGTGGCTTGTAGTGTAATAGACGAATTAAATTAACAAGGGTTTAATGCAACCTTTTTAAATATTGATTTGAAGGAGAAAAAAACGGCCAGGCGTATTCGAAAAAATATTTTTCTGTTACCCATAAAATATTCCTACGGAACAAATGAGAATGATATAGAGTAACTATGTTCCGTTGAAACACATTGTAGGTAGAAAAAATATGAAGGGGTATTTATAGCGTTCCATCGGAACGCATTGTGTATTTATATTCCAAATAATTTATAAAACGTTCCTATGGAACGGTGGTTTACAGCATCGCTATCTACCTTAATAAAAAATTTATTTTTTGTTGTGAAGGACCTTGAATGGTTCAATCTTTACCAACCCGCGTTTGCCTTTATAATCACGGGCAGAACTATATATATATGATTCCGGTTGATCAACCAATACAACCCTTACCGGGTTTTGATGTATATATAAAATTTTTTGCTGAATGGCTCCAGGATCACTGCCCGGGCAAAGTTCCGGGTGATTATTATCCTGCCAAAAATGATATTTAGCTAACTGGCGGGTAACATTAACCGGGCTTTCAAAACGTTGCATCATCCATTTGCGACGGCAATCCGGCTCTATTTCGTTATCCAGTTCCGACAGAATTTCTTTTGTTGTATAGCGTTTGAAATCTCTTAAAATATATGGCCATTGAAAATCTTCCCGGGTGCGGGCCACAAGATGTAAATGATTGCTCATTAAACACCAGGCATGTATAATGAGTCCTTTCTTTTCTACAAATAAATTAAGTGAATCAACAATTACATTTTTATATACCGGCCGAATAAAAATATCTACCCAATCGACAACATTGAGCGTTACACAATAGCAACTTCCATTATTGATATTATAATTTCCAGCCTGCATAGCAAGAAGATTTTTGACAAACTTTATACCAGTATAAAATTACTGATCTGCATTATAAAGTCGGTAAACAAATACACCAACATTTTTATAGGGTGGCACATATTCATCAAAAAGCTGGCTGGTGCCTGCATCTTTTTTAAAGTTCTCCTCCAATGATTTCCACAATGGTTCCCAATACAGGTTGCTGCCTTCAATTAAACGCATATTTATTGCATTCAACATAGGATCATTAATAGCCATGGCGCCAACCTGTTTAGATGCAATGATCTGTATATCAGGATTTGCAGAAACAATTTGTTTAATATTATTATAACCACCACAAGAGCCTAAAACGGCGAGCTTGGTATAGGGAGTCAATCTTTTTAATGTATTTTCCAAATGATAACTATGCCCGCGGTGCACAAGCACGGAAGGGTTAATATGGTTGTCTTTCATGTACATAAACATTGAATCCTGCGCACTTAGATCCTGCTTGGACTCATAATCCAGCGGCAGGTTGGCAAGTATGGTCAGTGGCTGTCCCTGTACACTTCGGATGGTTGTCCAGGCGGTATTAGATTCCATTTTCCACTGGGTGGTGTCTTTAAAAATATTCATGAAACTCCTGTACGAATTAATTCCATCTTCATCACCATAAAAAAGAACAACTTCATAAACGGTATCCGCATTATTCAATAAAGATGTCAGGCTGATATTTTCATAATTATAAATGGTGCGCAACTTACTGGCATCATCATTTTGTGCAATGGCATCATAAGCCTGGTTCAGGATCTGGAAAACCCGCACACCATGATAAATGTTTCTTTCCTTGTAACTGGCCAATGATCTTGTTAATTCATTTTTTACCATTGCTCCCAGTTCAGGATCTTTAGAAAGAGAAAGAAAAGCATCCGCCACATCCATCACTTCAGAAATTAATTCATCATCATCCAGGGTATCCATATCGATTTCCGCAATGAAATGATGCAACACTTCACGGGCGGTTTCAATGGGCATTCGCTTGAAAAAATCAAGCAGTGTATTGTAGTTAGCTGCAATAGCCATGAATTTCCGGAACTGGTCGTATTCAACAATCCGGAATAATGTATCAGCTGGATTATTTTTAATCTGCTCAGTTAACCTTCGATATAATCCCAGGTAGGTGGATGTATACATGTCCTGGGAAGCAGTTGTAATAATGTAATAAAGATCCTGTGGGCGTAAGTCATTTACACTGGCAAAACGAACAGCATCTCTTTCATTATGCAAAAAGTTGATCTCTTTGATATAAAACGACAGCGACTTATCATAAATAGCACCCATAAGCGCTTTTTGATAGGATGGTATTTCTGCCTGTTGGTTGTTTGCTATAACATTATCAACCAGCAACTGAAAATATTGTGTTACATCACGCCGGCTTTTTAAAACAGAGTCTATAGTAATATTATTATTGACCACTAACTCGGTAAAAGGAACAATCTCCGATGCATTGATATTTCCGGTTAAAGAAACGATTTGTTGAATAGCAGGATACTCACTGTTACGGATATATTTTGAAAAAGAATTTTGCCTGGTTTTAAGATAATCCAGCAACTCATTTGGATATTGAGAGGCAAAAGTGTGTAACAGCGAATCCCGGTAAATAAAATCAGGATTGCTTTCTAAAAAAGATAAAATAAATTCTGGTGAACTTTTTATACGGCGATAAGTAGTATAGCTCTCCAAAAATTTTCCTGCAGGGTATTGCCAAAAACTATTGGTTAATAATTGCAGGGTGCGCCAGTTCAAATCACTTACTTTACGTTCAATGGGTTCATCATTCATCACCATTGGTAAAAGCTCCCGGTAAGCTTCCAGGGCCGTAGGCATCTTGTAAACACTGAATTTTTTCCGGTTTAATTCTGTTTTGAGTGATGTTATAAAAAATTGCATACTCCGGGCCGCTTTCCATTTATCCTCATTTGAAAGATCTTTTGATTTGTAGATATCTTCTTTCAGGTCATCAATATCATTCATCACAAACCGTTCAACCGAAGCCTTTACATTAGGGTCAAAATCAAGTTGCTTAATAAACTGACCAAAATTTTCCTGTTCGTCTTCAAGCAGAACCTGGGTTTGTTTCAGCTGATAGGAATTGATATTGGTGGATTGGGAATAAACATGAAAAGGAACCATTAAAACCACTACCAGTATACACTTTAAAATTTTTTTCATCAAACTCATCATTTATATTATTATGCCAGTTGACTTTACAGATGGACTGAAACAGGAAAAGGTTGTGCTGTAGCGAATTATCTACAATGTTCTATTACAAAAATAAGATACATGTAATTTTCGCATTCTGTTATTCATAGATCCGCAACTTGGCATAGTTAAGCATGATCTTCTTTTCACCATTGTGCTCAAATTTTACGGTTGCAATGGGATTATGTGCAGAACCTTCCATTTTAAGTACTTCCCCAAATCCAAATTTCTGGTGTTCCACTTTTTGCCCTGGTTGCAAACCGGAAGTATCGCTTGGGGTAAAATCGGCGCTGGGTTTATGTTCTATTGTTTTTTGGGGTGGATTTACTGGTAAGTAAGATGGTTTATCTTTTTGGGGGGGTGGTCCATACTGCCTTTCGGCCTGCTTTGCTGAACTTGACCCGAAACCTCCTTTCATTCTGTCATAGGCAGATCCAAAAAAAGAAGCCGATCCCTGTTGGTTCCGAACACCTCCGCCAGCAAAACTGCGGTCAAGGTATTCTTCGGGCAGTTCACTGATAAACCTGCTGGGTTCGTTTTGTACTAACTGGCCAAACTTATAGCGTGTATTGGCATACGTGATCCACAACCTTTGTTTGGCACGGGTAATCACTACATAAAATAAACGTCTTTCTTCTTCCAGTTCTTCCCTGGTATTGATGCTCATGGCATTGGGGAAAAGCAATTCCTCTAAACCACAGGCAAAAACGCAACCGAATTCCAGTCCTTTGGCGGCATGAATGGTCATGAGTTTTACCGTATCCGCATTGGGATCTTTTTCATCCGCATCCGTTAAAAGGCTGATCTGTTGCAGGTAGGCACCCAGGCTCTTATCACCCACCTCCCCACTTTCTGTATTGCCGGGCGTTTCAGTAAATTCTTTTATGGAGTTTAATAATTCCTGGATGTTCTCGTATCGCTGAATAGCATCATCGCCTTCCGCCCGTCTTTCAAAAAGATCTTTTACCAGTCCTGATTGTTTACCAGCCAGGAAGGCCACATCATAAGCATTCTTTTTTGTAAGCTCACTTTGCAGCATTTTGACCAGGATAACAAAATTGCTGATGGCCTCTAATGTGCCTGCACGATAGCCGTATTGAGAAGCATTTTCCAATACCTGCCACATACTGATATCATTTTCATTGGCTGCCAGCACCGCTTTATCAACCGATGTTTTTCCAATTCCTCTGGCGGGGTAATTGATGATGCGTTTCAACGCCTCTTCATCATTGGGATTTACAATGACACGCAGGTAAGCCAGCAGGTCCTTGATTTCTTTGCGTTGGTAAAAGCTGATGCCGCCATAAATAGTATAACCGATATTCATCCGGCGCAGGCTTTCTTCAAAAGCACGGCTCTGGGCATTTGTGCGGTAAAGAATGGCAAAATCCCGGTTGTAAAAATGATTCCGGAGTTTTTGTTCCTGAATGGTGTCCGCAACAAATTTACCTTCTTCGTTATCGGTCATTGTTCTTACCAGCTTGATCTTTTCTCCCTGCTTATTATCCGTCCACAATTCTTTTGGTATCTGTCCTTTGTTATTACTGATAACATCGTTAGCTACTTTCAAAATATTTTGGGTGCTGCGATAATTTTGTTCAAGTTTAACCAGCTTAACATCATCATAGTCTTTTTGAAACTGCAGAATGTTTTGAATGGTGGCACCCCTGAAACTGTAAATACTTTGTGCGTCATCGCCTACCACGCAAACATTTTCGTGCATGGCGCCAAGCAGTTTGATGATTTCATATTGTGCAGGGTTTGTATCCTGGTACTCGTCAATCAAAATATATTTAAACTTATGCTGGTACTTGCTCAATGCATCCGGGAAATGTTTCAGCAACTCGTAAAATTTCAATAAGAGATCATCGAAATCCATTGCGCCATTCTTAAAACAGCGTTTGGCATATGCCGCATAGATCTGTGAAATAGCCGGCCGGTTGCTGCGCATATCTTCCTGCTGAATATAATAATCGGTTGCATATTCTGCCGGCGATACCAGGGCATTTTTGGCTGATGATATGCGATTATAAACAATGTTTGCTTTATAATGTTTATCATCCAGGTTCAACTCATTCACCACGGTTTTCACAACTGACTTTGCATCATCCGTATCGTAAATGGTAAAATTGGAAGGATATCCCATTCGCGGTGCTTCACTGCGTAAAATGCGGGCAAACACACTGTGAAATGTTCCGATATATAAATTACGGGCTTCATTATTTCCCAAAATATGTTCAACCCTTTCCTTCATTTCTTTTGCCGCCTTATTGGTAAATGTTAAGGCGAGGATATTGAAGGAATCTACCTGGTGTGCCGCCATCAGGTGGGCAATGCGGGTTGTCAGCACTTTTGTTTTTCCACTTCCTGCACCCGCAACAATCATGATCGGTCCGTCCTTGTGCAATACGGCTTCCCGCTGTTTTTCATTTAATCCACTTAAATAATCATTCATAATTCAAATCAATCTGCGCTTTATGTAAACTGGTAAGTCTGCAAGTTACCACGTTCGGCCGAGGTGTTGAAGGAGTTTTATAAAAGCAACCTGTTTTTTTGAAAGGTTTATGATGTTTTGTTAGAAGTTAATCATCCTTTATTCAAATGATAAAAAGGCAGAATGTAACGCCTTTGTCGTTTGACCGACCTGGCCATGATTGATTAAAGTTTCATCAACCTGTATTATGGGCAAAATTCTTTTGGTGGTGCTGGTCATAAAAACTTCAGCGGCATTTTTTATTTCATCCAGTGTGATATCTTTTATCCTCACGGGAAACTTATCAGCCGCCAGTTCCAACACTTTTTTCCGGGTAATTCCTTCCAAAATATTTTTTTCATTTGTGATCAGTTCACCTAGTTTGCTGACGATAAAGATATTGGACCGGGGAAATTCTGTTACCAGGTTGTTTTTATAATAAAGAACATCAAAAGCATTTTCTTCTTTTACTTTTTGTTGCAGCCAAACGCCCACCAGGTAATTGATGGATTTTATTTCAGGCAGATCTCTTTGGTATTCATACGTGATCACTTTTATACCTGGTTTCAAATCATCTGTTGGTGGAACCTGCAATATTTGTTGGGTGATGACCAGGTTAGGTGTAGCAGGTTCATAACCTCCAGGTGAATAGCCACCGGTCATCATCATGCGAATACCGGAAACGGGCAAATTATTTTTCTCAATCAGCTGATGGATAATTTTTTTTACCTGTTGCTTATTGAATTCTGTATTTAACTGAAGCAATTCAATGGAGCGGAAAAAACGATCCAGGTAATCATCTATAAATAGTGGTTTGAAATCCTGTGTTCGCAAAAAATCAAAAGCCGCATAGCCCCGTTGAATGGAAAGATCGCTGATATGTAAATGAGCATCTTCCAGTTTCATAAACCGGTCGTTGATGAAAGCAACCATTAAGGAATTTTTTTGTATTTTTTTAAAAGAGGGATAACCTTATCTAACGGCAATGCCTCCACGATTCTTCCCCGCTTCCCTTTCATTGTTTCAGCCATGAATAAGGAATTGAGTATAGCTTCTTCCGTAGCTTCATTCGCGGCCATAAATAATGGCGACATGGCATCGTTGCTCAAAAATGATTGTTGAATTAAGGGATCCTTTGCATCATGTGAAATGAATGAGCCGGGGTTGGTAGAGAAAGCGATTACATAATCTCCGCTTCCATTGCTTGCAATGCCACCTGTTTTAGCGAGTCCCATAAAAGCTCTTTTTGCCAGGCGTTCCAGGTTGCG
>CAMPGG010000118.1 GCA_946885335.1 uncultured Chitinophagaceae bacterium | reverse complement strand
TAGCTGTGTGTTTTCTTATTCCTGTCAGTGCCAATAAGAGAAATTTTATGCTGTGGAAAAGAAGCGGCTTGTATTAAACTGTAAAATTTTGGAAGAATATATTTAGAATCATCGCACCAGGTACCTACAAAAGCAATGATATGAATAGATGATCCATGCTTTTTTAATGCTTCTACCGCCAGCGCATTTGGTGTATAACCCTGTTGGTTAGCCGCAAACCATTCGGCATGCCCGTTTTTGTTAATGTCTTCAAATGATATTAATCCTTTCAAAATGGATGGCCCATTCGCTTCATGAATAATTTCATAATGCGGTTGCGCAAAGGCAAAATGGACACTGATTAATAAGGTAAGGATCAGTAAACTTTTCTTCATGTTGAAAATATTTAAGATGCCTGTAAAAATAAAAAAGGATTTTTTTAGAAGAAGCTGGCCGGTGTTAAAGTTGAAACAATAAATCAGAGGCTGGCTTTCAATTCCAGCAGGAAGGATTTGATCTTTTCCAGTGAACGGATCATATCAAATTGTTCATCGTGTTGTTTATTGTTTTTGATAAAGGTTTTGGCACCTTCTATCGTAAATTTTCTGCGTCGCAGCAGGTCATGTATTAATTGGAGATGTTTAATATCCTGCGCCCTGAAAAACCGGTCACCCTTTCCATTTTTTTTAGGTTTCAGTATGTCAAATTCTGCTTCCCAATATCTTAACAAAGACTGGTTTACCCGAAACATATCGGCTACTTCACCAATGGGGTAGTACAACTTCTGGAATAAAATATCATCTGTAGGTATTTGCAAATCATCCGCAGCTGTATCTTTTAAAGATCTTCTTCCCCTTGGTTTTTGCGTTTTTGATTTTACCTGTTCTGTTTCTTCTGCAACGGATATATCGGTTTCATTTACCTCCTGGATGTTTTCATCTAGTGCTGGCGAAACATGTTTTTCCTCTTTTTCTATTTCCGGCGAGGTGAAATCAAATGTTATTTGGGTAAATGGCTTTTGCATATTGCATGGTAAAATTACGAATAACTGAATTTTAATTTTACCTCGTTATCCACACAAAATTCAAGCCCTTTTTAATCCAGGCTTTGGTTGGAGGCTGCAGCTTGTTTTAACATCCTGTCAAACTGCTCGGGTGTAAGATCATTATAAAAGAAATAAACCGGGTCAATTTTTTGACCGTTCTTTCTTACTTCATAATGCAAATGCGGACCTGTAGATTTTCCTGTGCTGCCGATATAACCAATCACTTCTCCACGTTTTACTTTCTGTCCATTTCTCGATTTTATTTTCGACATATGACCATATAAAGTTTCATAACCATAACCATGATTAATAATTACATGATTACCATAACCACTGTTGCTAAAATTAGCGGTCTTTACGGTTCCATCGGCCGTTGCATATATTGGTGTACCGGTAGGTCCTGTAAAATCAAGTCCTGCATGAAGTTTGATGGTTTTATAAATGGGATCAATGCGATAACCAAAACCAGAAGCAATGCGGCCGAGATCTTTATTAGACACTGGTTGAATAGCCGGTGTGGCTGCAAGCAATGCTTCTTTATTCTTCATCAGGTTAACAATTTCCTCGTATGATTTTTTTTGTGCCGCAACCCGGTTACCTAATGTATTAAGTGATGCAAAAATGGATGACACCAGTTGATTGCTGCTCATTCTTTCTACAGTGGCAATCTCTTTTTGTTTTTCCAATGCCGCAACTCTAGCACTGTCAGGTATAGGATTGGCTTCAAAAATGGCCCGGTAAACTGAGTTATCCCTGTTTTCCAATTCAGCCATTTGCTGTTTTAATCCTTTTAATTCTTTATCCACTTCTTCAAATTGATCATTCAATCTTTGATTTTCCAAATGAAGTAAGCGTTCGTTCGGTGAGCCGACAAACTGAAAGGCGAAATAAGAAATGATAGCTGATGTTACAAGGGCCGTGGCCAGGAAGGCAAATACACGAAGCAGTTTGACCCGCAATGGTGTTTCCAGTTTTTCATACCGGAGCGTATTGGTATTATAGTAATATTTGATTTTCTTCATTCAGCCAGCCTGTTATCCTGGATTTCCCTGGGTACAAATGCAGTGTGAATCTTTTACCTTTGCGCTTCCTGCGATTTTGAGACCAGGTAGAACAAATATAATCGGATAATAAGCAAAAATCAACCCAATATTTATTGTTATGATGACGAGTGCCGGGATTAGAAATAATTTCTTCGAATTTTTTCGTTCAAAACAACATGAGATTGTGCCTTCAGCCCCCATTGTTGTAAAGAACGATCCTACTTTGATGTTTACCAATGCGGGAATGAACCAGTTTAAAGATTATTTTTTAGGAAATAAAAAAGCCATTTATCCACGGGTTGCCGATACACAAAAATGTTTACGTGTAAGTGGTAAGCATAATGACTTAGAAGAGGTAGGGGTTGATACTTATCATCATACCATGTTTGAAATGCTTGGTAACTGGAGCTTTGGGGATCCAAAAAATCCTTCAGGCGGATATTTTAAAAAAGAAGCGATTGCATGGAGTTGGGAACTTTTGACAAAAATTTATGGAATTCCGGAAGATCGCTTATACGTAACCGTTTTTGAAGGCGATGCAAAAGAAAATTTACCAGTTGATGAAGAAGCAAAAGAAGAATGGAAAAAATGGATTGCTGAAGACAGGATACTGTTAGGTAATAAAAAAGATAATTTCTGGGAAATGGGTGATACAGGACCTTGTGGTCCTTGTACCGAAATTCATGTAGACTGCCGCCCGCAGCAGGAAAGAGAAACACAGGATGGAAAAAGCCTGGTAAATAATGATCACCCTCAAGTCATTGAAATCTGGAATAATGTATTCATTCAATACAACCGTTTAAAAAACGGCAGTCTTGAACCATTACCTGCCCGGCATGTGGATACAGGAATGGGTTTAGAAAGATTGGTCAGGGTGTTACAGGGCAAATCATCCAATTATGATACGGATATTTTCAGTGGCACCATCAATGAAACAGAAAAAATTACCGGTAAAACATATGATGGAAGTGTTGAAAGCGATGCTGGCGAAAAATGGTTACAGGCTGTAGCATTCCGTGTAATTGCGGATCATATCAGGGCCATTGCATTTACCATTGCCGATGGACAACTACCTTCCAATACCGGGGCCGGTTATGTTATCCGCCGGATACTGCGGCGTGCAGCCCGGTATTATTATTCTTACCTGGATTATAAACAACCATTATTACATCAATTGATTCCGGTACTGGCTTTGCAGTTTAAAGATGTATTTCCCGAATTGGATCAACAAAAATCATTTGTAGCAAAAGTGATCAGGGAAGA
This sequence comes from uncultured Chitinophagaceae bacterium, assembly GCA_946885335.1. The sequence goes on along the minus strand of CAMPGG010000118.1, from coordinate 6,197 downwards.
AGAAGAATCTTTTTTAAGAACATTGGATAAGGGATTAAAAAAGATGGATGAGATCATCCGTAACAGTACATCAACCAAAATAATTAATGGCAAACAGGCTTTTGAATTATATGATACCTATGGATTCCCGGTTGATCTTACCCGTTTGATTGCATCCGAAAATGGTTTGCAGGTTGATGAAACAGGTTTTGAATCGGAAATGCAACAACAAAAAAATCGCAGCCGCAGTGCTACCGCTGTTAATGCGGAAGATTGGGTAGAAGTAAATAAAGCGGACAATACTTCATTCATCGGCTATCATGATCTATCAGTTGAAACACAGGTTGTGAAATACCGGAAAGTGATATCAAAAAACAAAGAACAGTTTCAGCTTGTTTTAGAAACAACTCCTTTTTATGCTGAAAGCGGAGGCCAGGTTGGCGATAAAGGCGTTTTGTTATTTGGTGATGAGAAAATATTTGTAACAAATACAAAAAAAGAAAATGACCTGGTCATTCAATTCACAGATAAATTACCTGCTGATATTACAGCTCCTGTCAATGCATCGGTCGATTTTGAATCAAGATTAAATACAACTTATAATCATACTGCCACACACTTATTACACGCGGCACTGCGACAGGTTTTAGGCAACCATGTAAATCAAAAAGGTTCACTCGTTTCACCGGATGTTTTGCGTTTCGATTTTGCTCATTTTTCTAAAATGAGCAATGAAGAATTACGAGAAGTTGAAATGCTGGTTAATGAAAAAATCAGGGCAAATATTCCGGTTATCATCAAAGAATTACCCAAGGAAGAGGCGCTGCAATTAGGTGCCATGGCGCTGTTTGGCGAAAAATATGGTGATGTTGTTAGAGTTGTGATCATTGATCCCGAATATTCCATTGAACTATGCGGTGGAACGCATGTAGGACATACTGGAATGATCGGTTTATTCACCATCACATCAGAATCAGCTATTGCAGCAGGGGTGCGGCGTATAGAAGCGCTTACCGGTCCAAAAGCTATTCAATACATTTCAGAAAAAGTAAGCCAGTATAAAAATATTACTGAATTATTAAAAGCTAAGGAACCATTAAAGGCGGTGGAGAAATTAATGGAAGATAAAAACCTCCTTGAAAAGAAAATAGAAAAAATGGAAGCCCGCCAGCTGCTCATTACCCGTGATGAATTACTGCAAAAAGTTGAGCGCATCCATGATATAAATTTTATTGGAGAAATAATTGAGGTTAATAATCCTGAATCTTTGAAGAAATTAAGCATCGACCTGAAAAGCAAACTTGAAAATTACATCCTGGTATTAACATCCATTATTGATGGTAAAGCATTTGTTGTTATTGGCATAGATGAATCCGTTTCTAATTCAAAAAACCTGGATGCCACAAAGCTGATCAAAGAATTAGTTGCACCATTGATCAAAGGTGGTGGCGGCGGGCAGAAAACACTCGCTTCTGCAGGTGGGCAGGATATCAGCCAGTTGGATAATGTGATTCGTGCAGTCAGGCAAATCTTATAGGTTACCGCTTTTCCGCTATAATAACCATTCCTATTTTTAACATTTCCGAAATGCTTCGTATTTCCATAAATGTTTCTATATTTGAAATACGAAATTAAACGTAGATCTAAAAAATATTTCTTATGCTAACAATTGTAAAAAAAGTTATAGGTACTTTTTCCGCCGCCATTATCATGGTACCCGCCATTGCGCAGAAAACGGATAAAACGGAGAAAACTAAAAAAGTGGAAGTTGAACAAATCATCATCACCAACAAAAATGCGGATGAAAAAATGACCATTGTTGTTGATGGTGATAAAGTAACCATCAATGGCAAGGATGCTAAAGATGTAAAAGATGGAAATGTGATCATTCGACGGAACCGCGGCGACAGGTTGCAGGGAGCTACTGCCCAGGGACATAATTTATTCAGGGTTGATGGCCAGGAATTCAACTTTTTTAATGAAGATGAAAATAAAGCCATGTTGGGAGTGATCACTGATAAAGTGGATGAAGGAGCCAAAATTACCCAGGTGAATGAAGAAACTGCAGCCGATAAAGCCGGTTTAAAAGAGGGTGATATTATTATTAGTGTTGGCGATACAAAAATTGAAGATCCGGATGCATTATCAAAAGCCATCCAGGCTAAAAAGCCGGGAGATAAAGTAACCGTAACTTATTTAAGAGATAAAAAGAAACAAACCGCAAATGTGGAATTGGGTAAATGGAAAGGTGTTAGAATGAATGCATTCAGTTATTCGCCGGGTATGGCACCTGATGTGAGGATTTTTGAAAATATTAACCCCCGTGTACATGCAATGCCAAGAATTCCTGGCGTGCCAGGTGGTGAAGGATTTTACTGGAATATGGACAGGCCACGATTAGGATTATCCATCCAGGATACAGAAGATGGTAAAGGTGTAAAAGTTTTAGAAGCAGATGAAGATGGTAATGCCGGCAAAGCAGGAATTAAAGAAGGCGACATCATTACAGAAATTGATGGAAAAAAAGTAAATAGTGCTGACGAGATCACTAAAATCGTTAGAGAAAATAAAGATAATAACTCAATGATGATGAAGCTTACCCGCGATGGTAAAACGCACAACATAGAAGTGAAAATACCCAGGAAGCTAAAAACAGCCGAATTGTAATATTCACGCATTGTTTTTGTTAAAGCCCGCCAGGATCATACTGGCGGGCTTTAACTTTTACTAGCAGCCTTTACCTGAATAATTGGCTATTTTTGTGCACTTTAAAAATGAGCCACTACGATCAATATGAAACGGTAATAGGTTTGGAAGTGCATGCACAATTACTAACAAAAAGTAAATTGTTTTGTGGCGACAGCGCTTCAATCCATGCAGATCCAAACACCAATGTGAGTCCGATTACATTAGCGCATCCGGGTACCCTGCCAAAAATGAATAAAGAAGCAGTGGCTATGGCTGTAAAAATGGGGCTTGCCTGCAATTGTACAATTGTTAAGGAAAATTATTTTGCACGGAAAAATTATTTCTACCCGGACCTTCCAAAAGGATACCAGGTATCGCAACATACAACGCCTATTTGCCTGGGCGGACATATTGCCATTAAAACATCAGGTGGCGAAAAAAGTATCAGGCTAAACCGGATTCACCTGGAAGAGGATGCCGGTAAAAGCATACATGATGCAGATCCATTATTTTCTGCCATTGATTATAATCGTGCCGGTGTTCCCTTAATAGAAATAGTAACGGAGCCGGATATACGAAGTGGAGAAGAAGCTTTTGCCTATGTTACCGAAATCAGGAAATTGGTGAGGTATCTCAAGGTCTGTGATGGCAATATGGAAGAAGGCAGTTTGCGCTGCGATGCAAATATTTCTGTTCGCAAAAAGGGAGATGATAAATTGGGGACAAGGGTGGAGATCAAAAACCTGAACAGCATTCGCAATATTAAAAGAGCTATTGAACAGGAAGCTAAAAACCTGGTTGATATTTTAGAAAACAATGGTGTGATCATGCAGCAAACAAAAAGTTTTGATGCTGCAACCGGAACAACATCACCCATAAGAGATAAGGAAGAAGCAGATGATTACCGCTATTTCCCAGATCCGGACCTGACGCCATTTATTTTAAAAGATGATTTCATAGAAGAAATCAGGCGCCAGATTCCTGCCTTACAAAAAGATCGGATTCAAAAATATATTACGCAATACCAACTTCCGCAATATGATGCAGAAGTAATTACAGAAGACAGGGAATTGGCAGACTACTTCGAACAATTAATTTCATTCAACCAAAACTATAAAGCAGCAGCAAACTGGGTATTGGGCCCGGTTAAAACATGGATTAATGAACATAACAGCAACATTACTGAATTGCCGGTATCACCAAAAAATTTGGGATTATTAATTGCGCTTATTGATGAGGGTAAGGTCAATTTTACAATCGCATCTCAGAAAATTTTTCCGATTATGCTTATGGAGTCCAGCCTGGTGCCTGCAGCAATTGCTGATCGCGAAAATCTTTTACAGCAGTCTGATGTTGCAGAAATTGACAATTGGGTTAGCCAGGTGTTAAACCGTTTACCCGGGAAAGTAGTTGAATTTAAAAAAGTGAAAAAAGGATTGATGGGTTTATTTGTGGGTGAGGTCATGAAACTTTCCAAAGGGAAAGCTGATCCGCAAATGACCAACCAGTTGTTAAATGAAAAATTAAATACCAACAAATAGTTTAATTAGAAAATAAACCATACCGCATTCATTTTAATATAATATATGTTGACAAATGTGGTGGCTAAAAAAAAAAACAAAAAAGAAAATGATGAAACGATTTTTATTAGGGTTGATGGTTATTGCAGGGTTGGTTTCTTGCGGCGATAAAGGTGACAAATATTTCCAGGTGAAAGGGACTGTAAAAAATTCTGAGGCAAAGATGATATACCTGGAAGAAACACCGGTTTCAACGATGCAACGCATGGTTCTTGATTCAGCTTCGTTAGGAAAAGATGGAAGTTTTGAATTGAAAGCTAAAACAACAGGAGAGAGTTTATTTAACCTGCGCCTGGATGCAGAAGTATATCCTTTTGTTTCGGTTGTGAATGATGAGGATGAAGTTACTGTGCATGCTGATTTTAAAAAGACAGATGAATTTTATACAGTAGAAGGATCGCCTGCCAGCCAGCAGGTTAAAGATTACCTCTTTACATCTGGTAAATATTTTCGCAAGATTTATGATGCAAGGGTGCAGATGGATAGCTTGTCGCAGGCAAATGTTCCTGACAGTACCTTGCAGGATATTTCAACACAATTAGAAAAACAAGCTTCAGAAGTAAAAACGTACACCAATCAATTTATTGAAAAATCAAAAAGCCCGGTGGTTACCATTTTCGCATTGGGAAGTTTTCAAAGTACCGGAAGTCAATTGGGCATACAGGGTTTTGACCAGGATGAAATGGAGCGGCTGATCAATCAAACCGTAAAAAAATATCCTGAGCACACAGGTTTATTATCCATAAAAAAATCTTTTGATCAGCAAAAAGAAAAGAATGCAGGATTATTGGGAAAACAGGCACCTGAAATTGTTTTACCTGATACAGAGGGAAATGAAGTAAAACTGAGTTCGTTTAAAGGCAAATATGTATTGGTGGATTTTTGGGCAAGCTGGTGCAAACCTTGCCGCGTTGAAAATCCGAATGTGGTAGCATCTTATAACAAATTCAAGGATAAGAATTTTACAATCCTGGGTGTATCACTTGATCAGAAAAAAGATGAATGGTTAAAAGCCATTGAAGCAGATCAACTGGACTGGCAGCATATCAGTGATTTGAAATACTGGAGCAGTATTGTTGTTCCCATGTACAATATCCAGGGCATTCCTTATAATGTATTATTGGATCCGGAAGGAAAAGTTATTGCGGAAAATTTAAGAGGTCCGCAGTTAGAAGCAAAGTTGAATGAAGTGCTGAATTAATACAGTAAAAAATTTTATTGAATAAAGGGGTGACAATCGTATTGCCATCCCTTTATTATTTTTGAGAAACTGTGTTGTAATAATTGACAAGGGCAACCACGTCTTCTTCTTTTTTCACATTTAATGATTTGTCTTTGATGTATTGCTGAACATCCGCTTCCTTACCTTTAAATAAAGGAAGCAAGTCTTTTTTATTCAGGTTTACCTGTTGAATATGACCTTCTGCTCCTGCGTAATATTTGGTAACATTTGTAAATGATTTTTTTATTCCCTGGTTTATCTCGCTTACTTCAGTCATCAACCTTGCATTAAGTTTGTACAGTTTAATTTTCCCTTTTGATAATACCTGTATATATTTTTGAGCACTCAATCCATCTGCAATAATTCCTTTTATAAAATATTGATAACTGTTGCTATCCATCTCATTGCTCATTAAAATAAATTCTTTTACATCCTCTTGAAATTCCAGTGACTTATCTTCTTTTTTAAACAACAAAATGTTCTCATAAGCATCATATTTTAATTCCAGGTTTTGATAAATGCCTTTTGGGGTTACTACAGTTCCTTTTATCCAATCTTTAAATAAAAAAGGGGACCCGAGAATACCTGTATATTTTTGGGAGTCAAAATATCTGGAGGTCATTGGATCATGCAGTACTACATTTTGTGAAAATGATACCTGCAAGTAAAACCAGGAGAGGAATAAACAAAATATTTTTTTCATCTTTTTAAATTAGGTATTTATAAAA
>CAMPGG010000117.1 GCA_946885335.1 uncultured Chitinophagaceae bacterium | reverse complement strand
CTGGATGGACTGGAGCCTAACAGCAATATTCTTTATATTTATATTTTAGGTGCTGTGGCCATATTGATCCTCCTTATTGCATGCGTTAATTACACCAACCTAAGTACTGCACAATCTGCAGGCAGAACAACGGAAATCGCTATGCGAAAAGTAATGGGTGCGCAACGAAAGCATGTTTTCAACCAGTTTATCATTGAATCTTTCCTGGTTACTTTTATAGCCGTCCTGTTAAGCATTGGTTTAACAGCGATCATGCTGCCCTTTTTCAACCAGTTAACAGGCAAGGAACTGGAACTGGAATTTTTATTAAACCCGGTATTTATTTTTTCATTGATCATCCTTTCTGTTGTTGTTGCTTTTACTGCAGGATATTATCCAGCTTTTGTTTTATCAGGGTCAAAACTGATCAGGATTTTAAAATCAAACTTTCAATTTACCGGCTCCGGTACTTTAAGAAAATCCCTGATCGTATTTCAATTTATTGTTTCCATTTTCCTGATCATTTCAACGATCGTCATTCTGCAGCAGCTTTCATATATATCCAATAAAGAAGCGGGCTATAATAAAGAAAGTGTTTTAGTGCTCCCTGCGGATGCAAAAGCATTGGAACAGTATGATGATTTTAAAGCTGCATTGACTAATGTACCCGGGGTACGATCTGTGGCAGGTGCATATGAATCACCCATTCATATTGGTTGGGGCGATGGTTTAACGGGAGGTAATGACAAAAGAAATATAACCATCAATGCATTACCGGTTGATGAAAGTTTCATTAGTACCATGGAACTCAAAATTATTGCAGGCACGGATTTTACCTATGCCGATGTGCAGCAATTTGATACATCAAACAATGGGAATAATCTCCGGTACACTTTCATGCTGAATGAATCGGCCGTGCAAGCGCTTGGCTGGACACCACAGGAAGCTATCGGTAAAACAGTTGAAAAGGGGAGGGAGGGAATTGTAAAAGCAGTAGTGAAAGATTTTCATTTCAGGTCATTCCATGAACCTATCAGTCCACTGGTTATTTTTCTTGACCGGCGTTTGGTGGGATCTTTATTTATACGCATTTCGGGGAACACAACCGGCGTTTTATCCGCTTTGGAAAAAACCTGGAAACAACGTCTGCCGCATCGCCCATTTGAATATAGTTTTTTGGATGAATCATACCATGCATTGTATAATTCTGAGCAGCAAACTGCGCAGGTGTTTACAACGTTTTCAACACTGGCCGTCCTGTTAGCCTGTCTTGGTTTATTTGCATTGACTGCCTATACGATGGCTCAACGCAGAAAAGAGATTGGTATACGGAAAATACTAGGAGCAAATATTCCGGATATACTCGGACTGGTTTCTAAAGATTTTTTAAAACTGGTTATTATCGCATTTTTTATTGCCATTCCATTTTCCTGGTATGCCGCACATAGCTGGTTGAACAACTTTGTTTACAAGACTGAAATCAATTGGTGGATATTCATTTTCTCCGGGGTCATTATAATACTCATCGCCTTTATTACGATTAGTTTGCAAGCCATAAAAACAGCCATTAAAAATCCCGTTAAAAACTTAAGAAACGAATAATGATAGAACTGCAACATATTTCCAAATGGTATACTATTGGCGGAAGACCTTCTTTTATTTTAAAAGATATCAACCTGCATGTTTCAAAAGGTGATTTTATTTCCATTATGGGACCATCGGGTTCAGGTAAATCCACCTTGCTGAATATTATTGGGATGCTTGACCAGCCATCAGAAGGCAGTTATCATTTTATGGGTGAATCCGTTTATGATATGAAAGAAAAGAAACGGTCGGAATTATACAAAAAGCAAATTGGTTTTGTATTTCAATCTTACCACCTGATAGATGAACTGACTGTATATGAAAATATCGAAACGCCGTTGTTATATCAGGATATAAAAAGTGCTGAAAGAAAAGCAATGGTCAGTGATATGCTGGATCGTTTCCAGATCGTTGGTAAAAAAGATCTTTTTCCTTCACAGTTATCTGGTGGTCAGCAACAACTGGTTGGTATTGTGAGGGCCTTAATCTCCAAACCCTCATTGATACTGGCCGATGAGCCCACTGGTAACCTGAATACATCGCAGGGAGAAGAGATCATGCAATTATTTAAAAAACTAAACAGGGAAGAACAGGTTACCATTATCCAGGCTACTCATTCTGAAAAAAATGCAGGCTATGGCGACAAACTGATTCATTTGCTGGATGGTCGTATAGAACAACTAAATCAAATATCATGAACCGTTTATTTTTTTTAATAATTATTTTATTTTTTTCAAAAGGATCCGATGCGCAAAAAATGCTGACCCTGGAAGAATGTATTGAGCTTGCCATCAAAAATAATATTGAAGTGGCACAATTTGAATTGCGTACGGATGCCGCCGGCATTAATCATAAGCAGGCAAAATTAAATCGGTTACCAACTATTGATGGAAATATTACACATGGTATTAACCAGGGCAGGAGCATAGATCCTTTTACCAATGCTTATGTAAACCAAAAAATAAATTATGCCAGTTATGGCATAGGTGGTGATATGGTTTTATTCAATGGTTTATCCCTGCGTAATTTGGTAAAGCAACAGGGATTTGCCTATGACGCTTCAAAGATGGATTTGCAACAGGCGAAGAATAACCTGGAACTGTCAGTGATGCTGGCCTACCTGCAGGTTTTAAGTAATGAGGACCAGGTTGTGCTGGCGCAAAAACAGGTGGAGGTTACCCGTATACAGGTTAACAGGCTGGAAAAATTAAATGCGGAAGGTGCAATTAACCCGCCCGTGTTGTATGATTTAATTGGACAGTTAAAAGAATCAGAACTTAATGTTGTAACAGCGCAGAATGCACTGGCTTCTGCCAAACTTCTTCTTTCACAGTTACTGACTATACCTTATGATCCCTACCTGCAACTGCAGAAACTGGAAGATGAAGAATTGCTGCAACCTTTTGCTGCAACGGTTGATGAAGTATATAATAATGCAACAAAAAATATGGCTGTTGTGCGGGCAGAAGAATACCGCAAGGAAATGGCGGCCGCCGCTGTGCGTGTTTCAAAAGGAAACAGGTTGCCCAGTCTTGTGCTGGGAAGTAATATCAATACCAATTATTCCAGTGCCGCTACCCGCGAAATATTTACGGGATCAACGGAGGAACCAAGTGCAAATTATGTTTTGATCAATGGCAACAAGCAACCGGTGATCGTTCCCCGTCAGAACTTTATTAATGAGAAAATAAATTTCAGTAATCAATTTCAAAATAACGTGTTCACTAATATTGGGCTGGGTTTACGTATCCCTCTATTCAATAATTTCTATAACCGCAACCAGGTTAAACTGGCAAAGATTGATTTGGAGATAGCTGATCTGGCGTTGGAAAATGTAAAATGGCAATTGAGACAGGATATCGACCAGGCATATGTGAATATGAACAATGCAAGATCACGTTTTAATATTCTTATAGAGCAGGTAGCTGCTTATAATGAAGCATTCCGGGCGGCAGAGGTTCGTTTTAATGCAGGTGTGGGAACTTCAGTTGATTATATCATTGCTAAAAGCAATGCGGATCGGGCTAATATCAGTCTTGTGACAGCGCAGTATGATTACCTGCTGCGAAAAAAAGTTCTTCAATTTTATAATCAAACCAAATCGCCTGCAGATAATAACTAATTTGCCAGGCAGGTACTTTTATTCTTAAACCTACTTTGCATATTACACTCAAAACCGTCCAGGCGCACAGGCAATATTTTTAAAAAATTAAAAGTCAAAAACATAACCTCGTTGATTAATTGTATCAATAAAGCAAAATTGACTTACGGAACGCTATCTTAAACTGTGTGTTGTTTATTTCTATAATACCTGCCTTAATCAAAGGCTTTTACAACTTTATACTTTTCATTTTCAATTTGACAATAACCGTAATCAAAGCAAAAAATAAAAAGATTGCTTTTTATTTTGGAGATTTTTTGGTGTGTGTGGTAGTCAAATTCAAAACCTTCTTTTAATAATTTTTCTCTCGGAATTTGATCATGATCCTTAGCAGAAATCATTTTCTTCAAAATTCGCCTGTTTTTTTTGAGCACCAATTGTATACGTTTGATCTCCTGCTGCTCATTATAGATCTGGGTATTATGATAGGTATTCTTGCAACCTGAATCACAGAAAACACGATCCCTTCTGCCTGCTTTCAGGTTGATAGGTTTATCGCAATTTTTACACCTGCGTACTTCAGATTCCATACCCCTAAAATAAAACCTATTATCCGTTTGATAAAACGTTTATATCCGCACATGTAACGGGTATAATCGTATGCGTTTCCTAACTGTTACTGTGGCGGTGATACATTTGTTCAAACAATTTTTTTGAAACTAAAACGCCAGTTATGAAATGCCTAAACAAAATACAACTCATTGGCTATCTGGGGAAAAACCCGGAAATTTTCACCCTTAAAGATGGAAAACTCATGGCCAGGATAAGTATGGCTACTGACGCATATGTCCATCAGCAGGGCAAGGCGGTTAAATACACTCAATGGCACACTGTAAAAGTCTGGAGCCAGAAACAGGTTGAAAAACTACAGAACTACCTTATAAAAGGAAGTCATATCATGGTAGACGGGAAGGTAATATACCGGACCTATGTTGACAAGGTTGGCCATACCCGTTATGTCACTGAAATAAATGCCAATTTCTTGGTCGACCTGGACCGATAAAACCTGTTGTCATGATTGCAAAACTTTTTAGCAGTGCCCTGTATGGGGTGGATGCTTTTCGCATAACCATTGAAGTGAGCCTGAATGGAAAAGGCATTGGAATTCTGCTTACCGGGCTCCCGGATGATGCAATTAAAGAAAGCCTGGCCAGGATCGATTCTGCTATACAATGTTGTGGATACCATATGCCTCGTACTAAAATTGTCATCAACCTGATTCCGGCTGATATTAGGAAAATGGGAACGGCTTATGATCTCCCTATAGCCTTGGGAATACTTATTGCTTCCGGACAGGTTCACGACTTTGGTAAGCTTAAAGATTATACGGTCGTTGGTGAAATGGGACTGGATGGAAGCTTGTATCCTGTAAGGGGTTCTCTATCCATGACCATACATGCCATGAAAGATCAATTTAAAGGTATACTGGTTCCTAAGGCAAATGCAAGTGAGTCTTCCATGGTCGATGGAATCGATGTGTACGGAGTTTCACATTTAAATGAGGTGATTGAATTTTTAAAACCGGATTCTGCTCTGCAGCCAACCTTTCCGCAAAAATTCAGGATTGCTAAAGAACCAGCTGAATTTGATTTTAAAGATGTCAAAGGACAATACAATGTAAAAAGAGCAATGGAAATAGCTGCCGCGGGCGGACATAATTTACTAATGGTTGGACCGCCCGGCATAGGTAAGACCATGCTTGCCAAAAGATTGCCAGGCATTTTGCCACCCATGAATAAACAGGAAGCGCTGGAAACTTCACAAATTTATAGTTTGGGACTACATAAGGAGCCGCGTAGTGCACTCGATACACGGCGTCCTTTCCGTTCACCGCATCATACCATCAGCAATGTAGGACTGGTAGGTGGGGGAAGTACGCCTATGCCCGGAGAAATTTCACTTGCTCATAACGGTGTGCTTTTTTTGGATGAACTTCCTGAATTTAACAGGGCCGTTATTGAAGTATTGCGCCAACCCATGGAAGATGGTAAAGTACTGATTGCAAGAGCAAAAATGTCCCTTGAATTTCCTGCCAGGTTTATGTTACTCGCATCTATGAATGGATGTCCCTGTGGATACTTCGGGCATCCAAAAAGAAAATGTACATGTAGTCAGAAATCAATAGGTTGGTATCGACGCAAAATATCAGGGCCATTGCTGGATAGAATAGATTTGCAGGTTGATGCAGATCCAACGCCATTTAATGAATTCACAGATATTGACCAGCATAGTGAAAGTTCAGCAATCATCAGGCAAAGAGTAATCAGCGCAAGAGCCAATCAATTAAAACGCTTTCACTGTGATAGCAATATATATTGCAATGCCAGGATCAGTGATCACCTGATTTCAGCTTATTGTAATACAGATTCTCATGCAATGAAATTTTTGCTTAAAAACCTTGACCGGTATGATCTTTCAACCAGGGCTTACAGTCGTATTTTAAAAGTGGCTCGTACTATAGCTGATCTCGGTGACAGTGACAAGATTGAAATAAATCATATTGCGGAAGCAATCCATTTTCGAAGCCTGGATAAATCGATGGGGATGGTGGGTACAGTAAAAACAAAACCAACAAATAAAATATTAAGCCATGCCAATTTTTCGATTTGAAAAACTTCGGGTACTGAATGCTGTGGTATTAATGAACTTGCTTCGGCGTTAATTTCTTACAGCCCTTTCCATTTTTGATCAATTAAATTAACAGACATCAATCTGTTTTTCGCCGGTCCTCTGATCATTACACACAAAACAGCTTAAATGTCTTTACCTACATAGAATCATTCCAGGGGCTAATTCATTTACGCCTTCGCTTCAAAGATTTCTAAATGATTTTAAATAAATAAGGATTGGTTTTGTAAGTAAGGACAAAAAGAAAAGCAAGATAGGGGCCTCATTTTTCAGACGACCCCAAACTTGCCAAAAGGCTGCGGGCATAAACGCAAAAAATCAACGCAGCAGGCTTTCATTTATACCTGGCCTTTTGGCTTACCTACCGGCCAATGGTGGGATTGCTTTCTTTTTGTCCTTTTTCTTTTACAAAACAATTTTTTCATCATTAAAATTTTTAAACATGGCACACAACATCCATTTTAACGAGCAGACTCGGAAACATAGTTTCTTCTCCGTAAATGAAAAAGCATGGCATGGATTAGGTCAGGTTGTTGACCAGTATCCAACCAGTGCAGAAGCACTCAAATTCGCAGGATTGGATTATACTGTAGAAAAGAGAAAACTTTTTACAGTTGAAACCGAAAATGAAAATGCTAAAATAGAAGTCCCCGGATTTTTTGCAACAACACGAACAGACAATGAAACGGTTCTGGGTGTGGTTGGAAAGGATTATGAAGTAGTGCAAAATACAGATGCATTTAGTTTTTTTGATTCCATTGTAGGTGGTGACGGTATTCAATATGAAACGGCCGGTTCACTAGGGAAAGGTGAACGCATTTTTATTACTGCAAAATTGCCAGGTTATATAAAAGTTGGAAAGGAAGATTTGATTGAAAAATATTTATTTCTAACAACATCCCACGATGGTTTTGGAAGTATTGCAGCCGCCTTTACCCCTGTTAGAATAGTGTGCCAGAATACATTAAATGCAGCGCTTCGAAGTCAAAGCAATTCAATTAAGATCAGGCATACTGCTAACGCAAAGGAAAGACTTGAACAGGCCCATATCCTTATGGGTATTTCTAATCAGGTTTCTAACCAGCTCGAACAGCTGTTTAATAAATGGTCTGAAGTTCGTATTACCGATAAAGACCTGAGAAAATTAATTCAACTGGCTATGGTTCCTAACAAAGAAGTATTATTAAATCTGCAGGCAGGAAAAACAGATGAATTGTCCACCTGTTTTAAAAATATGTGTGATAATGCTTTTGAATATGCCATGAGCCATTCAACACAACAACTTGAAACAACACGAGGAACTTTATTTGGAGCATACAACGCGGTAACGGGTTATTATCAGAATGTACGCGCTTACAAAAATGAGGAAGCAAAACTTAAATCTCTATTACTTGGAGGAACAGCACAGTTAAGAACACAAACTGCATTTAATCTTTGTACAAGATTTGCACATGATGGCCATTTTAGATTGCAGTTGAATTAATTATCAAAATATAAAGCAACGGCTCCATTGCCGTTGCTTTTATTTAAGTAAAGCTGCCGCCCACTATTTATTAGATCTGCAAAAGGGGGCGGCAGCTTGCGGGATATTTTTTTCCTTCATTAATTTCTGCACAAAGTTCGCTTTTGGCCTGCTGAAGCGGCAAGGAAATTCCGGCATAAAAAAAATTTTCCATCATCACTTCAGATGTGATTTATTCCGTTGCTTCCTTGCCTTTATTGTCCAAAAGCGGCAATGGTTCCATAATCAATTTTTAAAACTTAAAACAAAAGATTATGGAAATCAACTTAAGCCTGGAAGTATTAAACAATGTATCAGAAATTGATATTGTTTACAAAAAGAAAGTGACATGCAAAGTATCTGAAAGACCGTTAATAGGATCTTCTGCTGATGCTTACAAAGTTTGCATGCATTACTGGAACCCTGATAAAATTGAACTGCTGGAAGAATTCAAAGTATTATTTCTAAGCAGGTCCAACAGGGTATTGCAAATCTTTCCGGTATCCCAGGGTGGAATTACCGGAACGGTGGCTGATCCAAGATTAATTTTGGCCGGTGCCATCAGAGTAGCAACTTGTGCAATGATCCTGGTACATAATCATCCTTCCGGAAATATAAAACCTTCCAGGGCAGATGAAGAGCTGACAATTAAAATCCGGGAAGCTGCAAAGTATTTTGATATGAAAGTGTTAGACCATTTAATCATCACTTCTGAAGGATATTTTTCCTTTGCAGATGAAGGGCTTTTATAGCCCTTTTTTTGGTCGGAAAACAAACAGGTAAGCTTTTAAATTTCAAGCGGCAGATACTGCAAATTATAATTTTTTAAAAAACAAACGTAAGTGTATGTAACGATGAGTGGTATAATAATTACCGTAACATGGCGTTTTGGGAAAATGAATTCCAATCCTATTGAAAATTTACAGGATCCAAAACTTGTTTTGCTTATTGATGATGATCCCGATGAATTAGAAATTTATAATTTTGCTATCAGTTCACTTCCATTTCCGTGTTCATGCATTTTAGCTAACAACAGTGACACGGTCATTAAGCTGGTAGGTAACCTTAAACCTGATTTGATTATAATGGATTATTCTATTCCCGGGAAAAATGGCCTGGAAATTCTGGAAGAGATCCAAACATTGCCGGCTGTAAAAAATGCACCTGTTGTTTTTTGTTCCACAGTCATGAGTGACCAAATCCGGGATAAAGCACTGCAGGCAGGCGCAACTTATTGCATCAAAAAATTCACTGAATTAAAAGATATCGTAAACCTGCTGCGTACGATTTTTACTAAATGAAAAATGACCTGTTGCTTCAGGCCATTTAATACAACAATCTTAGATTTTTATTAAATCATTTTTAGTCTTTCATAAAGCTCCGATAGTGCTCCTTTTTTTAAAATTTCTTCGTGAATCAGTTTAAATTCTGGTAAGGAATCTTTCGGTAAAGCCTCGATGATTTCATCTTCAAAGGGGTTATTTTCTGATAGCAATCCAGCCTCGATAACCCGGCTTAAAAGCAAAATATTCTGCCGGCTGGTCACAAGGTTAATCTTACATTTTTCACTCATCCCCGGACTGCTTAAAATCGCCTGAAAGATTTTTGATTTTTCTTTGCTTGTAGTTGTTGACACGTTACTCATACCCACGCTGTTTACATTTTTTAAAAAATTATATTCTCACAAACTTATTTTTAAAACACTGCATTTGCCCCTTCAGAATTTGAACAGGTATTTTTTTAAGATATCCGCAGGGCTAAATTTATAAAAGCGTCCAGGTTGCTAAATCTGCAACCGG
>CAMPGG010000116.1 GCA_946885335.1 uncultured Chitinophagaceae bacterium | reverse complement strand
CATCATGGTATGGTGGCCATCGGTTTACTTTAAAAATCAAAGCAAAAAATTAAAACCGGCAGAGTTTGCACGGGAACGCGAAGAAAAAAGCATTTAATGATTCTTTACAGAAATAAAATATTTATCAAACTATAAAACCTTAAATATGAAAAAGTACATCTTGTTTCTTTTGCTGGTAAATCTAGCGGCAAATACTTTTTGCCATGCCCAGGATATGGATATCCGTTTTGACGGATCCCAGCCACCTCAACCCGAAGTACTAAAATTGATGGATGATTATGTTAAAGCCAGCACCGGTTGGACAACCATAGAAGAAAGAGACAGTAAAAGAAAAAATTTAGTGGCTAAAGGGTATTTCTATCATGGACATGATGGAAATCCCATAAAATTTGATGGTTTGAATGCCAGGCAGACTACAAATAATCTGCAAGTGGACGAATTTAAATACTACGATATCATATTATTCCAATATGAAAACACTGCTATGGTAACTTATAAGTCTTATGGCCGTGGAGATGATAAAGGAAAACCTTTTGAAGATTATGGATCCGGTATTCTTACCATGGGTAAAGAAGGTGGAGAATGGAAAGTGCTTGCTGATATTATTGGAAAAGAACCCCGGCCACAGGTTAAGCCAACCAAATAGTTGAAGGATATAATATCTTCAAAAGAAAAAAATTATAATTGAATCATTCAAATATTGAGTATGATTAAAAATAAAGTGCTGGTCATAATGGTTGTTTTATTAAATGCATATGCTTCAATCGCACAAAGCAAAGCAGATAAAATTGATGCAGTGGTCAAACATTATGCCGATCAGCAACTGTTTAATGGTTCGGTGCTGGTTGCGGAGAAAGGCAATGTGATTTATAAAAATGCCGTTGGCCTGGCTAATATGGAATGGGAAATTCCTAATACCACGCAAACAAAATTCAGGGTAGGTTCTGTTTCCAAACAGTTTACTTCTATGCTTATCATGCAACTGGTAAATGATGGTAAAATTGATTTACAAAAACCAGTTACTCACTATATACCCAATTACCGAAAAGAAACCGGTGATAGCATTACGGTTCATCACCTGCTCACTCATTCTTCGGGTTTGCCAAACTATACGGATAATCGCAATTTCTTCAGGCAGGATAGCAAACAATATTTTTCAGTCAGTGATTTTGTACGTGTTTATTGCAGCGGTGATTTGGAATTTAAACCAGGCTCAAAATTTTCCTATAGCAATTCGGGCTATTTTATTTTAGGTGCAATCATCGAAGCCGTTACTAAAAAACCTTACGAAGTAGTTTTGAAAGAAAGGATACTAAAACCGCTTGGCATGGAGCATACGGGCTATGATAAAACTGAAGAACTGATTGACAGGCGTGCTTCAGGATATGTTAGGCGGATGGATGGTTTTGAAAATGCAGATTATCTGGACATGAGTTTGCCTTACGCCGCAGGTTCACTTTATTCCACTGTTGAAGATTTGTATCTCTGGAACCAGGCATTGCATGAAGGCAAATTAATACCGCAGGATATGTATCAAAAATTATTTACCGGCTACCTGCAAGTAAATGAAATTCCATTTTTTAAAAATGATAAAGACAGTGTTGCTTATGGTTGGTTTGTAAAGCATTTTGAAAAAGCAGATTCTACCCAACATGCAACAATGACCTGGCATAGCGGTGGCATCAATGGTTTTCTTTCTGAGTTGGCCCGTTTCCCGCAAGACGGCAACTTTATCGCTTTGCTTGACAATACGGAAGGGGCTACTGAACCTTTGTTAAAAGATATCATTGCGGTTTTGTATGATCTGCCTTTGAAAGAAAAGAAGAATAGTTTTTCTAACACCATGCGACAAAAAATAGCAGGCAGTTCGGTAAAGGATGCCTATCAATATTATTTGTCAATGGACCCGGATGCTAAAAAACAATTTGATTTTGCAGGTGCTGAAAGACAGTTAAACAGCTGGGGCTATCAATTACTGAATGATAAAAACAATGTGGAGGATGCTTTAAAAATTTTTGAAATAAATGTTAAGCAGTTTCCGAATTCTTCGAATGTTTATGATAGTTATGCCGAGGCGTTGATGCGTGCCGGTAATTTTCCTTTGGCCATTGAAAATTATAAAAAATCAATTGAATTGGATTCTGCTAATAACAATGCAAAGGCAATGATCAGTGGTATGCTGGTAAGGCCTGATACATTGAAAGTATTAGTGGACGGACATGAAATGGTTTTGTATAAAACAGGTAACAAAGGGCCTGTTGTTTTGCTGGAAGCAGGTGGTAACAGCAATCACAATAGCTGGAACAGCATTGTTCCTGAATTGTCTAAGACTATGACCGTGATCACCTATGATCGTCCGGGTTATCTATCTTCTGTTTCCTGCACTAAACCCCGAACGGCAAACCGTGTAGCAGAGGAACTGAAACAAGCACTGGTGACAGCTGGCATTAAAGGTCCCTATATAATCGGTGGCTGGAGTTGGGGCGGTGCATTTGCCCGGGCTTTTGCTGCAAAGTATCCTCAGGAAGTAAAAGGATTATTGTTAGTAGATCCTGCAGCCAAAGAAGTGTATGATCAGATGGCGATGCAATATCCCGATGCTTTTACCCGCATTTATAATGAGAGAACTGGTGATAATCTTGCGGCAGAAGATGAATTTTCAGCCATGATGCCCACTATGTACCAGGCAAGTTTATCAGACAAAAATTATAAAGGTAAAATTGAATTATTGATTGCAGGAAGCTACAGCGGATGGACTACGTTTGAACAATTGAAAAAGATATGGATAGATGAACTTGTAGAATGGGCAAAGGCACGAAATAATTCAAAATATGAAATTGTAAATAGCGGCCATGCCATCCAGTTTGAAAAACCGGAAACGGTGATCAATGCAATTAAGCGTTTAGCAAATTAAGTAAGTATTATTTCAGGCATTAAAATTTAAAAAATTGAAATAGTACATAGCTGGTCAAATAAATATTTCCCAGGTTAATAAAGATCATAAATGAAATCAGTTACACTTCTTTGTTCCATATTTTTATCCGCAGCCATTTGTATTGCGCAAGACAGATCAATTCAGTTTGACAGCCTGTTCTCAAGTTTGCATAAAGAGGAAAAATTTTCAGGAAACGTACTTATAGCCGAAAATGGAAAGCCAGTTTTTCAAAAAAGTTATGGAAAAGCATTCAGGGAACAAAACCTTGACCTCAACAGCGAAACAATTTTTGAATTAGGTTCTGTCTCCAAGCAATTTACTGCAATGGGTATCATGCTTTTAAAAAAACAAGGTAAACTGGATTATGAAGACAGTCTTCGTAAATTTTTTCCGCAATTGCCTTACATTAAAATAACTATAAGACAATTATTAAATCATACTTCTGGCTTGCCTGATTATATGGATATGGCCGATCAATATTGGGATAAAACTAAAATAATGACCAATGATGATATGATTGCCATGCTTGCAGAAAAGAAACCAAGTGTTCTTTTTACACCGGGCGAAAAATGGGAATACAGCAATACAGGTTATGCATTGCTGGCATCTGTTATTGAAAAAGTTTCTGGTGTAAGTTTTAATGAATTTCTACAGGCAAATATTTTTCAGCCTTTGGGTATGCATCGTACAAGAGTCTATAGAAAGCGATATGAGAAATCAGTAATAGAAAATTATGCCTATGGATATGTAAAAGATTCCACCGGCAGATTTGTAATGAGCGATAGTCTTCCTGCTACCGCAGCGATGGTTTATTCTCTTGATGGAATTTATGGCGATGGTGTGGTAAACAGTACAACCGGCGATTTGTTGAAATGGGACCAGGCCTTGTACACGGATAAATTGGTAAACAAAGAAATGCTGCAGGAAGCATTTGCCGATGTAAAACTTAATAATGGAAAGACATTTAATTATGGCTTTGGTTGGCTATTAATTAATTCAAATGAATTTGGTCGCTACTATTATCACGGAGGTGGATGGCCCGGTTATGTTACGTGGATGGAACGTCATCCCCGGGATAATAAAACTATTATTTTGTTAGCGAATGCGGGTCAAGCAAATGGAAGCATCAAAGCCATTCGGAATATTTTATATGGCATTGTTGAAAAACCTCTTGTTGAAATTCCAATGGATATAAAAACTTTAAATCAGTACGCAGGCGAATATTCATTTTCAGGCAAGGATACTCTGCATGTATTTGTTGAAAATGGAAAACTGTTTGCCAATGGGGCAGGACAGGATAAACACCAGTTGTTTGCTGAAACAAATGAATTATTTTTTCGGAAAGACAGGGATTATAAAACACGGTTTGTAAAAGATGGTAATGGTAAGGTGGGTTCTTTATTAATACTCAGGGAAGGACCGGCGATAGAAGCGATTAAAATTAAATAGGCAATTTCTAAAATAAGTAAATGTTTATTGAGGCTTCTAACCAAAACCAAAACTAATCATGCAAAATAATATTTCACCCATAGTTCAACAGGATAGGGCTAATATTTTGGATGTACTCCGGGGTATTGCGTTGTTGGGAATTTGCCTGGCGAATTATCCGTTTTTTGCGATGTATGTTTTTCAAACACCTCAAACGCAGGCAGCAATGCCAACAGCCAACATTGATACCGCATTAAAATATTTCCAGGCTGCGTTTATTGATGGAAAATTTTATTCTTTGTTTTCATTACTATTCGGAATAGGGTTCACCATTATTCTTCAAAAAATAAAAAAATCCGGCAAGCATCATTTAACGGTTTTTTACCGCCGGATCATTATTCTTTTGTTGATCGGGCTTGCACATGCGCTGATTTTATGGGAGGGAGATATTCTTTTATTGTATGCCTTATTGGGATTGTTTCTTCCGCTTTTTAGAAATATGAAAGACAGGACTTTGCTTATTTTATCTGGGGTTTTAATTGTTTCTCCATTGTTGTTTGACCTGGTACGAGTAATCTCAAACGGTCGTTGGGACCTGGCAATATTTTTCAGGCAAATGGCATTTTCCGTTTCAGAAAATAGCGGGATCACCGAAAATAATTATACCAATTGGTTGGTTCAGCACAAATCTTTTGGTGATATAATGGAGTGGAATAAAAGTGGTTTTTTCTTTCGCTGGGAAATGTTGCTGGGAACAAACAGGCTTCCCAAAGTTTTTGCCATGTTTTTACTGGGATTATATGCAGGCAGAAAATTAATGTATATAAAGCTGGAAGAAAATAAACTGTTGTTTAAGAAAATTCAGAAAACTTCATTGCTGATAGGTTTACCTGCTACTATCGTTCATGCATACCTGCAATATGATTCTTATCGTATCCCCCATGCAGCAGGATTACTGGATACTTTATTTTATGCATTGAGTGTTATTCCTTTAAGTTTGTTTTATACAACTACTATCTGCCTGTTTTTTCTAAAACCATCCTGGCAAAAAAGGTTATTGATTTTTGCACCGGTGGGCAGAATGGCGTTGACTAACTACATTATGCAAACGATATTCGGAATTTACATTTTCTATGGTGTGGGCCTCGGATGGGGAGCAACCATAGGATTGGTGAATGTGATGTCAATTGCACTGGCCGTTTATATACTCCAACTTATTTTCAGTAACTGGTGGTTTAAATATTTTCAATTTGGCCCGTTGGAATGGGTTTGGCGGCAACTGACCTATGGAAAAAGATTGCCGATCATATCCAGGCCTGGGCATACGGGTGTACCAGTTTGAAAAAATAAATTGTTTAATAGCTTAACCTGCAATAAGAATTAACCATGTTTAAAATTACACTTGCTACTTGCTTATTATTTTTTGGAACAATGATTTATGCGCAGTCAGGTAAAATTCAGCAAAATCAAAAAACCATGCTGGCCATTTTTCCACATCCGGATGATGAATCTGCCATTGGAGAAGTATTAATCAAATATGCAAAGCTTGGTTACAAGGTGCATCTCATTATTGCCACAAATGGAAAAGATGGAACAAGAGTTACAAAAATTCCTGCCGGTGATTCATTGGGCAACCTGAGAAAAGAGGAGACCAGGTGTGCATGTAAGATTATGGGCATTGAAGAACCTGTTTTTCTTGGTATCGACAGGTTGGATACAAGGATTGGCGTAGGAAAATATTTTGGAGAGCATAAGAAATTGTTGGATACCCTTAAGACAATAATACCACGCATTAATCCCGATTTCATTATCACATTCGGCCCTGATGGTGACACTCATCATTCAGAGCATATCGTTACAGGAGCCGCCGTTACGGAATTGTTATTGCGTGAAGGTTGGGTGGAAAAGTACCCTTTATATTATTTGGCATGGTCAAAAGAGCAGGGAGATATTTTTAACCTTGGCTATGTGAATGAAAAATACTTCAATGTAAAAATTAATTATTCGCAACAGGAGGAAGATAAAGCATTGGAAATAATGCCATGTTATGTTACACAATTTACGCCTGATGAACTGGTTCAGGATCGTGAAAAGAAATTGAATGATAAAAATCATACAATTTATTTCAGAAGGTTTGTAGTGAAACACGGAATGCAGGAAGGGTTTTAAAAACCTGCCATGCAAAAAAAATAAAAATTATTAAGACACCGGGTTACACTGCCAAAATCAAAAACATATATGATAAAGAAACAAATCATTCTTCTGCTCACTTTGTTTATCTCATTAAAAAATTTTGGACAGGATACAAGCAAAGTGGAATACATAAAATTTCTTGCTCCTTCCATTCAAAATAATAAAGGTGGTGAAGATGCTAACCGTAGTCTGTCCATCTACCTGCCACCCGGTTATGCCAATTCTAAAGATCGATACCCGGTCATCTATTTTTTACATGGCTTTGCTGTGCAAGACAATGAGATGATGGAGTGGATAGGATTCAGAAACCTGATGGATTCTGCCATTAAAGCAGGCTATCTTCAGCCTGCTATCCTGGTGCTTCCTAACAGCATGACAAAATACTATGGCAGTTTTTATACTAATTCCTCTGTTGCAGGAAACTGGGCAGATTTTATTGGGAAAGATGTTGTAGAATATATGGACAAGCATTACCGGACTATTCCTCATAGAAATAGTCGCGGGTTAGCCGGGCATTCTATGGGAGGGAATGGTGCATTAAAAATGGCAATGATGTTTGCCGAGCAATTCAGTGCAGTCTATGCCATGAGCCCGGGAGCCTTGCATTTCTCCGAAGAATTTCGGCTGGGACATCCAGCATTTAAAAAAGTATCGGAACAAAAGAATATGGATTCATTACGAACTGCGGTGCCTTATTTTGATTTTGAAAAATTTCCATTTTTTGAAATGATCTATGCAAGTATGGCCAGGATGTATTCGCCCAATGTAAATGAACCTTTGTTACAGGCAGATCAGCCCATAAAATATGTTGATGGTAAAATGATTGTAGATGAAGTAGTACTAAAAAAATGGGAAGACAATTTTCCAATCAATATGATAGATGATCATATACCTGCATTAAAAAGTTTAACAGCACTGAAAATTGATTGGGGCCGCAATGAAGATTTTAAACATATTCCCCGCACCAATATGGAATTGAGCAAGAAACTTGAAGCACTCGGAATCAAACATTTTGCGGAAGAATATATCGGCGATCATGTGAACATGCTGGATGGTTATGAGGGAAGGATTTTTACAGAAGTATTTCCCTTTTTTCAAAAATATCTTCACCATCAACCATTACTCACAGGAAATTAATAACAAGATGAAAAAAGCAACTGCACTCAAAAATTAATTCTTTTCATGCATCGCTATCAATGGAATTTTGAAAGCATTGGAAAAGAACAATTAGTGATAAAGCTCTTTTTTTATTTTACCGATTCAATAAGATAAAAACATACATCAATGAAAAAATTTATTATCATTTTTTGGCTGGCAGCTTCAGTCAATGCAATCGGGCAGCAGGACTTTTTTAAGCCTTATATCGATTCAGTAAAACTGGTGGAAGATGCAAACATTATTGTATCTGATTTTACTTCCAGGGTAAATGCAATTGAATTCGTTATGGCCAACCAGCCAAGGTCTATCATGAACACACGGCCTTTTCTTATTTTTTATTCACCCAAATCAAATGTGGTAAATCTTCCCTTATGGGAGCAGGTGATGCCCGCTCAAAAGGATTTTTTTTACCGGTTGGCCGGGGATTCCGTGCAGGGCCTGGAATTATTTGGTTTGTTTTTCAATGGGTTTTATTTACCACATGAATTAGGGCATGCACTTCAGAATTTTGCAAAGCGCAATAAGTTTAATTTATATGAAGGAGAATATTTCGCCAATGTGGTAGCCATACTTTATTGGCGTAAAATGAACCGGATTACAGAGCTTGAACAATGTTACAATTATGCTAAACAGATCGTTGGCAAGTTGCCAGACCCCGTACCCGAAGGGGAAGATCCCGAAAATTATTTTAATGAGCATTATGCGGAACTGGGTGCCGATCCTTCCAAATATGGCTACTTCCAATTTGCTCAGTTAGTAAAAATTTATGAAGACAAATCCCTGCCTGGATTTGATGAATTCGTCAAAAAATATTTGGAAAGGGAAGATGTGTTAAGATGAGGATTAAGGAACATGTGTTTGTATTTTAAAAATATTTAAATGTTTATGTATGATGCAAAAACTATTTACAACTTTTCTGGCACCCATGTTAGCCATCATGTCCTGTAATGATACCGGAAGTAAATTAAAAGCTCCTGTTTCTGATCTTGGCCATGTAGACCTGGTTCTGGATTCCGCCGCTTTTCATTCGGTATTGCAGGATAGTTTTTTTAGACAAGAATTTTCATCACTTTTCCAGGATACAACAATGTATTCAAAACCCAGTTATGATATCTATTTAACAGGCCAGGAAGCATTTTTACATATCAGCCTGGCAAAAGAATATTGGGCGAATAAAGCCGGGAGTGGTGTGATGATTTTCCAGACAAGACGACCTGGAAAAGAAGATTCTTTATTATTAGCCTGGAAACAATACTATCAAGATTCTTTAAACTACCATACTTTCAAGGGAGGTGACTTTGAATTAGGTGAAATCATGCCTTATAGAAAAAAAGATTCTTCCAAACCGGTTCAACCAAATTTTACACCCATTCTTACATCTTATTCTACGCAGGCTTATAAAAACTGGGGATTTAATGATTCAGTAATCACCAATGGTTTATCGATGAAGGAATTTATGAATTCCTGGGATCAGCATACGCAATCCAAATTGTTTAAGAAAATTAAATCATTGCATGTGCAAATTACTAAACAAGAGTATGCTGAAACGGAATCTGCATTGCTAGCCATGGGATATAAAAAAGAAGAGAACAGTTTCGTACATGCATATAATCCTTCAATATTTTATACCATTACAGAAATGAACGTAGTACCTAAGTATTCAAAAATTGAAATTGAACTGGCTGAGCCCGTTGAAGATAAAAATATTCAGCTGGGCAACATGTATAAGGTGCTTGTAAATGGCAAAACGATGCTCATTGAGAAAATAATGCCGTAGAAAAACAATTAAGAGCAGCTCACATGGAAGCGCAAAAAGAAAAAAAATAAAAATTTTACGTTCATGTTTTTAGAGAGGCAAATTGCCAGTCAATATTATTCCTTCAACCAAAAAAATGAAATCCGATCTTTGATGCTATGAATCCCAAAGAAAGGCTTTTACTTT
>CAMPGG010000115.1 GCA_946885335.1 uncultured Chitinophagaceae bacterium | reverse complement strand
TAGATGATGTATTAAGCAGCAGTAGCCAAATGAATGCAAATGGCCTTGCTTTATCGATTTGGGGAAATGGCATACTGCCAACATTAGTGGAAACGATACGTTCAGGTGCTGGCAGTGAATATCTCCGTTCCTATGCAGTGTATGATGAAACTTTTAATAAACTGAATGTTTTTGTCATCAACAAAGACAATATTGAAAGAACAATTGATTTAACGATAAACAATTATTCTTCTTTACCCTTTTGTACGCGGTTCGAGTTTTCAGGAACAAGTATTACAGATCAATCACCTGTATATACACAGGTAAATCCAATGAGTGACCAGGTTATTGGCTATCCATACTCTAACACAGTATCCGCGAATTCAATAACACTATTCCAGTTTGAAGGATTTATTGTATTGCCCGAAACTAATAGCTCATTACATGTTCGTCTTGTTAATGATAATCAATCAGAAATCAAATGGGTAACTAAGGGTGATTGTAATGTTGTTTATACACTGCAGAGAAGCGTGGATGGAATAAGCTGGCAGAATAAAGAAAATTTGAAAGATGAATGTATGGAGAATGACGTTTTTATATTTACAGATAAAGATTTGAAATCCGTTCAGGATCATTCAAAAATATATTACAGGATTCAGATTAAAGATCCGCATGGCAGGATTACTTATAGCCAGGTTAAAAACTTAGGCATTCCAAAACCAGTTACTTTTTCTTTTTCTATTTCCCCGAATCCTGTTTCAGATGTTATGATGTTGCATATAGAAAGTGGCGACAAACAAATGGCGGTAATGAATATCCTTACTGCTGATGGAAAAAAAATAATGAGTAGTACCATCTTTCCACTTGTAAATAACTTACAGGTAAACATCAGCCATTTACCTGCTGGAATGTATATTGTAGAAATGATTTGTGGTGATGAAAAAATATCCAAAAAAATGTTTAGGAAATAGCCATCATCTGAAACCAGGTGGCACTGATTATAAATAATAAATCATAGCGAAGGCCTTTTCAAAATTGTTTGGGATTAGGATTATCTGCTTATTTTATTAATTTTAATGATGCCAAACTAATGCAGATGCAATCTAACCCCTATGGCCGGATAGCCAGTTTTTCAATTCTTTTACTGCTTCTTATTTTTTCATTTTTATACAACCTGGGGTTTATTCCCATTCGTATCTGGGATGAAGGACGTACAGCTACAAATGCCTTGAATATGTATCTCAATGGCAATTGGATTGTCACTTATTTTGATGGCATGCCTGATATGTGGAATACCAAGCCTCCATTACTTATCTGGTTACAGGTTATTTCTATGAATGTGTTTGGCGTGAGTGAATGGGCAGTCAGGTTTCCATCTGCAATGGCCAGTATTTTAACCGGTTTAGTATTATGGATTTTTTCTACAAGGTATTTCAATAAACCATGGCTTGGCTTTTTGGCTGGTGCCGTGTTTGCCAGTACTTACCCTTTTATTTACAACCATGCTGGTCGTACTGGAGATTTTGATGCGCTGTTAACTTTATTCACCACTATTTACTGTTTCTCCTTTTATTTATATTGTAAAACCACTTTAAATAAATGGCTGATTGCTTTTTTCAGCTTTATCATTTTAGCTTCGCTTACCAAAGGAGTAGCGGGATTGTTTTTTCTGCCTGCAATTTTTATTTATGCACTGATGCAAAAAAAATTGCTCCTGGTATTAAAGAATAAATGGTTTTATACAGGAGTCATATTATTCCTGGTTATTGTTATTGGATATTACCTTTTAAGAGATCATTATAATCCTGGCTACATCAATGCAGTTTGGAATGGTGAATTAGGAAGTTACCCCAAAGCATTGAACAAACACAGTTACCCATTTAACTGGTATTTTTCAAATCTTTTTACCTGGCGGTATCTGTACTGGTATCTTTTCCTGCTTCCTGCTTTTATTTTCGGTTTCTTAGCCCGGTCGCAAAAAATTAAAAATATTACCGTTTTTAATTTAGTAATAGTGATTTTTTATCTTTTAGTGATTTCTATTTCCAATACAAAATTATATTGGTATGATGTTCCCATTTATCCATTTTTAGCTTTGCAAATTGCTTTGCTGCTTCATGCATTTTGGTTTTTTCTAGAAAAATATTTACCCTCTTCATTGATTATAAAGTTACTGGTAGCTTCAATTTTATTTGCCCTGGTATTTGTTTATCCATTTCGGCTGGTATACACACACAATAAACATTTTTCTGTAGTAAGTCCGTGGGATATTGATGTACAGGAGCGTAACCAGGGTTTGTTTATACAACAAGCAATACGAAATAACAAGGATTTAAACGGTTATGTTTTTTGTTATGACGATTGCAGAAGTTGTCACGGACAAATTGATTTTTACATCATTTGGTTACAATCCAGAAATGTCGATATACATTTCCAGGATAACCTGGATTCACTTAAACCCGGCAAATTCATTGTTGTCAGCCAACCGGCCATGAAACAGGAACTGGAACGCTCCTATAATGTGAAATTGGTAAAAGAGGCATTCGGTTGTTATGTATATACAATCCGGGAATGATTAAATCCTGTAATCCTATAATGCCAAAATTGTAACCTAATGATCAAATGGTGATTTAATCACTTCATCATTCAACAATGTTTTATATTTAATTATAAACACTTTTAACTAGCGATACCAAAAAGGTACAAAATGAAAAAGCCTTACCTCATAGAATTTCCAAAACTAGGTGCTCCGGATATTGGGTATATATCTGTTGCAGAAAATGATAAGTTAATACCCTTTGAGGTTAAAAGAGTGTTCTGGACTTATTTTACACCAGAAAGCATCGTTAGGGGCAGGCATGCTCATTTTAAGACAGAACAAGTAGTGATTGCCGTAACCGGAAGAATTCTATTAACTGCTGAATTACCCGATGGAAATATCGAAACGTTTGTTTTAGAAAAACCGAATTTTGGTGTTTATATTCCGCCCAATTCCTGGCATACCATGCAGTATTCTCATACTGCCATACAAATGGTATTAGCCTCTACCCTTTTTGATGAACAGGATTACATAAGGGATCAAAATCAATTTAAAAAAGAATGGAAAAGTTGATTTTACCCTTAACAAATGACCAGGAAAAGCTTTTATTTTACTATAGTCCTTATAATTTTATCAGGGATATCAATCCGGGCATTCAAATCAATTTCATCAAGGAAAAGATTTCAAATTTCACTAACGGCAATGAGCATACTCATTTAATATTTCGTTCAACCATTAAAGGCGTTGAATTTTCTTTTTTGTATCAATACCTGGAATGGGATACTGAATTTTTTGGCAGAAAGTGTTATAAACTTAATCTGGTTCTGTACACCCATTTTGATATTGCAGGATTAACGGAAGCAATTAATTCGTTTAGAGATCATTTAATAAAAAATGAAAAAGTTTATATTTTTTCAGATATTCCTTCGGAAGATACCCGGTTAATCCAAGGATTGGGATTGGCAGGATTTAAAATGGTAGAAACGCGACTCCATTATTTCAAAGATGCTGTAAAACCGTATGAAGAAGAACGCTATTTAGTGAGGCATGCAAACAAGAGTGATCTCAAAAATATCATTGAAGTAGCCAAAAATAGCAGAAATGAATATGACCGTATACATGCGGATGTTGATTTTTCCCGGGAACTTGCTGATAGATATTTAGGAACTTATGCGGAATCAGCTTTCAATGGTTACTGTGATGCCATATTAGTTCCTGCAGAGGATGGAGTGAATGTGAATTCTTTTCTTGCCATAAAGCATTTGAACGAGGATGCTGTATTTGTAAATGAAAAATTAATCAGGGTTGCTTTAACTGCAGTAGGTTTGGCAAATAAAGGCTGGCATAAAAAATTATTATCTGAAACAATATATTACGCCAGGGATAACGGAGCCAGTTTTGTTTTGATGACAACACAGGCCACCAATAGAGCTGTTATTAAAAACGCAGAAAACTTAGGATTTAATTTAGGGAGTACTTCTCATATTTTTTCATTTAGCCATAACGTATAATTCAATAAATGCAAATTCCTTATTTATCTTTTGATGCTCAGCATGCGATAGTCCGGGATAAGGTATTGCAGGCAATGAAAAATGTTTTTGATTCTAAATGGTATATACTTGGCGAGCATGTTAAAAAGTTTGAAAACGAATATGCATCATTTAACAATACAAATAATTGTGTGGGTGTTGCTAATGGTTTGGATGCTTTGCATATTGCATTAAAAATTTCGGGTGTTGGTCCTGGTGATGAAGTAATAGTCCCTTCCAATACCTATATAGCGACATGGCTTGCTGTTTCCCAGGTTGGTGCAACAATAGTCCCCGTTGAACCAAGTGAATTAACCTATAATATTGATCCCCAAAAAATAGAGTCTGCAATTTCTACCAAAACCAAAGCAATCATGCCAGTTCATTTATATGGTCAGGCATGTGAAATGGATGCAATAATGGCCATTGCGCAGAAGTATAAACTTAAAATAATTGAAGATAACGCACAGGCACATGGCGCATCATATAATGGAAGGTTAACCGGGAGTTTTGGAATGGCAAACGGTACCAGTTTTTACCCGGGGAAAAACCTGGGTGCTATAGGAGATGCTGGTGCTATCACCTTAAACGATGATGAAATGGCTGAAAAAGCCAGGACTTTAAGAAATTATGGATCGCATAAAAAATACTATAATGAGGTTATTGGAATGAATTCGCGGCTTGATGAATTACAAGCTGCAATCCTTAGTATAAAACTGCCTTATTTAATGCAATGGACTGATTCCCGCATCAAAGTTGCGGCACTTTATAATCATTATTTAAGCCAGGTACCTCAATTACAATTACCAGTAGTTGCACCAGGAGCTACGCATGTTAACCATATTTATTTGATCCGCACCAATCAAAGAGATGAATTGCAAAAATACCTGGCTGGTAAAGGAATAGGAACATTTATTCATTACCCTTTGCCACCTCATTTACAAAATGCTTATAAACATTTAGGCTATAAAAAAGGTGATTTTCCTATAGCGGAACATATAAGTGACACCTGTTTAAGTTTACCTGTGTGGCCTGGATTAACAGAAAAGGAAATCGCCTACATTTACGCAGCTATAAAAGCATTTTTTCATGGCTAAACTCTCAATCATCATCCCCTGCTATTTTAATGAGAAAAATATTCCTGTTACAGCAAAGGAATTAATTGAAAATGAAAAGCTATTCCCGGCAGAATTAACGTTTGAATATATCCTTGTTGATGATGGTTCTGGTGATGGTACATTAAAAGAA
Organism: uncultured Chitinophagaceae bacterium; assembly: GCA_946885335.1. The sequence goes on along the minus strand of CAMPGG010000115.1, from coordinate 4,529 downwards.
ATATTAGCATTTAAAAAGGACTACCCCGAAAAAGTTATTGCTATCAAGTTAGCTGGAAACGTGGGTTCATATAATGCTGTAGTTGCCGGCATGGAACATGCCACAGGCGATTGTACAGTTGTTATTGCTGCGGACTTACAGGATCCACCTGAATTAATGGTTAAGATGTATGAATATTGGAAGCAGGGTTTTAAGTTGGTCATTGGTAACAGGCAAGACAGACAGGAATCGGCATCACAAAAATTTTTGTCTAATACTTTTCATTGGATCATGAAAAAAATTGCGCTTAAAAATATTCCTGACGGTGGCTTTGATTATGTACTTTTTGACAAGCAAATAAGGGAGAAATTACTTACCATGATGGAACATAACAGTAATGTTTTTTACCTGATGACCTGGATGGGATACAATTATGTGAATATTCCATATAACCGTAAGAAACGTGAAATAGGTGATTCAAAATGGACAATTCAAAAAAAGATAAAACTATTAATAGATTCAATTTTATCCTTTTCCTTTTTCCCGATCCGGGCCATTTCTGTTATTGGAATAATTTTAGGAATTATAGCTTTTTTATATGGCGTCTACCTTATCATCCTGCGAATGCTGGGAAATATTGAAGTGGAAGGATGGACAGCTTTGATGGTTGTTTTACTGTTTGTCTCTTCGTTTCAAATGATAGGCTTAGGCATTCTGGGAGAGTATATTTGGCGCGGTTTAGATGCTTCCCGAAAACGTCCTTTGTATGTAGTGGATGAAGTATATAAATAACCTTTCCTCACCAGGTATATTTTAATCTAGCAATTTTTTAACCTCGGATTTTATATACCCATTTTCCAGGTATTGGTATAGATTTTTGCCCGGGCAACTTGTTTGCTTACTGTAATCCTTATGCGAAGCAATGGTCTCATAAGGCAGGTTGTATTTTTTACAACTGTATGCTATCAATTTTGTTAATGCATTTAATTGTTGCTGGTTTACCTCCTGCACTTCAAAGTTGCCTAATAAAGTAATGAGCAAATGTCCTGTGGGATCATATTCCGTATTCGTTTCACCCACAGTATTAACATCACGTCCTTCGTATATGGTACCATCCGGGGCAATTAAAAAGTGATAAGGAATATCAATCCAGTTCCTGTCTTTTCCCATGCCCCAAACCTGTACATTTTTTATGTGTTTGGCAGCATCATCACCCAATTCAAAATTTGTTCCTTCGTGGTGAATGGTTATACGAGCCAGGTTATGTTGCTTAAATTCACGGGGTTCATTGGCATTCCAACCGGAACGGGGCACAATGCTGATGTCATTTTCTATCTTCAATTGTTTAGATGAAGTACATCCACCCAAAAAAATAAATAAAAGAAAATGTAAAGCAGGAAATTTAAAAAGCATAACCGGTATAGTCTGAATTAAAGTAAAATACAGCAAAAAACTTTAAAGCAATTCCTGCTTAAAATGTTCTACCTGTTATTAGTTTGCAGTGTTCATAAAATTCAGGGAATCGATGGGTTCACCACAGTTTAGCATCCCCTTGCCATATTTAGGATGTTTTGTTCCCAGGTATGGATTTCGCACAACATCTGTTTCACTTAACCAAAAACCAGATTCTGTATCATTAAAAGCCATGGGACATTGCTGCCAGTAAAGCTTAGCCTGGTCATAGCGAACCGTTCTGACCAGGTTATATAAATTTTCAGATAATGTATTTAATGCCCTGCGTTTTGCCTCTAAATCTTCTCTTGTTTGAATATTTTGTACTGCCTGCCTGGCATTGGTCCAATAACTGTTTGCCGTTTCAAAGATCAATGTATCTTTTTTCAATTCATCCATTTGTAAACTATCCAGGCTTTGAAGAACGCTGGCTGCCGTTGTTTGAATGGCGGGTTCATCCCAGTTTACGAATTTTTCAGTCATCTGGTAATAATTCGTGATAAGGGCATCAAAACTTTTGTTGAAATCCTCGCTGTGTTGGCTCACAGCAACCGGTTGTTGTTTTTCATCAACTTCTTTATCCGTCGGTTTACGTAAAAAAACAAACCAAATTATTCCTGCTGAAATAAGTAACAAAACAATTAATAATCCTTTTTTCATACTACATTTTTGTTTTATAAAAGCCATTCTCTTTTTAAAGAAGAATATGACGTTATCTGGTAAATATTTTAATGATTTTGCCTAGTACCCGGAATTTGCCTGGTCTTACCATTATACGGAATAATCAGAATAAAATTCCTCGTTTCTCCTTTAAAATGATTAAATCGTTGTTACAAAAATAGTAGAAAGCGTTTGCACTTGGGAATTGCTTTATTTTTGCACCTGTTTTAAAAAAGGATATCATTAAAAATTGACCGATAGGCCTTTACAACCAAATTATTTTTTTCATGCTCGTAGGATTACAAAACGTAACATTTGAATTTGGCGCAAGGGCCATTATTGAAAATGCCACCTGGCATATTCAACCGGAAGAACGCATCGGACTGGTAGGTTATAATGGAACAGGAAAATCAACAATCCTTAAATTATTTGTGGGTGAATATCTACCCTCCGCTGGAACCGTTGAACGCAGTCGCGGAACCACCATCGGTTACCTGCACCAGGATCTTTTAAGTTTTGATACAAAAGAATCAATCCTGCAAGTTGCCATGGGTGCTTTTGAAGAAGTATTGCAGCTTGAAAAAGATATCGAAGAGACCGGCAAAAAATTAGAACATTCAGATCATTTACCCGAAGCGGAGCAGCAAAGTTTACTGCATGAATACAGTGATATGCTGCACCGGATGGAAACATTGGATGGTTATAGCATTCACCATACAACTGAAGAAGTTTTACAGGGTTTGGGATTCAGTAACCAGGATTTGCAACGACCCTTTAAAGAATTCAGTGGTGGATGGCGGATGCGGGTATTGCTGGCAAAAATGATCCTGCAGCAACCCGATCTTTTATTGCTCGATGAACCTACTAACCACCTTGATCTTCCATCCATTGAATGGCTTGAAAAATACCTGCAGCATTATAAAGGTTCGGTGGTCATTGTTAGCCACGATAAATACTTTCTGAACAGGATGGTGACTAAGATCGTTGAAGTTTACCAGCAACAATTACATATTTATAATGGTAATTATGATTTCTACGAAACGGAAAAAGTGCAGCGGGTTGAACTTCAGCAAAGAGCATATGAAAATCAGCAGGACTACATCCGGCAGCAGGAAAGATTTGTTGAACGATTTAAAGCCAAAGCTTCTAAAGCCGCCGCCGCACAGAGTATTGTAAAAAGACTGGAAAGGCTTGACAGGATTGCCGATGTTTCTATTGAACGCCCGGATATTCGTTTGAATTTCCAGGTAGATAAGGTGCCGGGCAGGGTTTTGTGTGAATTGAAAAACATATCCAAATCCTTTGGCGATATTAAAATCGTAGAAAATACTTCAGTTGAAATTGACCGGGGTGATAAGATCGCTTTGATCGGGGCTAACGGTAAGGGTAAGTCGACATTACTGAGAATTGTTGCCGGCGCTGAAAGCTTTACCGGCGAACGCAAATGGGGACATAATGTAGAAGAGAGTTTTTATGCGCAGCATCAATTGGAAGCACTTGATCTGAATAATACGGTTTTGGAAGAAATGAAAGAATGTGGCAGTAAAAAAACGGATCTTGAATTAAGAACGCTATTAGGTTGTTTTCTTTTCAGTGGTGATGATACAGATAAAAAAATTAAAGTGTTGAGCGGTGGTGAAAAAGCCAGGGTCGCATTGGCCAAAACTATTGTCAGCAAATCAAATTTTCTTTTACTGGATGAGCCGACCAACCACCTGGATATGCATAGTTGCGAATTATTGATTGATGCTTTAAATAAATATGAAGGCAGTTTATTGCTGGTTAGTCATGACCGTTATTTTATTTCAAAAACAGCCAATAAGATCTGGGAGATCATTGATGGTGAGATAAAAGAATTCAAAGGAGGATATGAAGAATATGTAGCCTGGAAGGAAAGAATGGCCCGCAATACAGATTCATCGGAGAAGAAAGAAAAGGAACCAGCCAAAATAGAAAAGCCTAAAACTGAAGTTAAAGCTGAAACTGCTCCTCCACCCCAACAGAATAATAACACACCAATTAATAAAGAAGCTAAAAAAGAATTACAAAAACAACAAAGGGACTTTCAACAGCTTGAAGAAAAAATTGCTGTACTGAATGAACAAAAAAAGAAACTGGAATCATCTCTTGCAGATCCAGCCATTTATACACAAAAAGATTCATTTTTGAAAGCTGAAGCCGATTATAAATCGGCTACAGATGAATTAACCAGGCTTAACAAAGCATATGAATCTGCGTTTGAAAAACTCATGGAACTGGAATCAAAAATGACAAATTAAATTTCAAATTCAAAAGTTAAGAGTTAAAATTCAAAACTGGAAGATTGAATAATTCTGGTAAAACAGAAGAACTTATGAAATCCTCTTTTATTTAATTCCCGGCATTTTCAAATTTTCAAATTAACCAATTTTCAAATTATTTCTCATGCGCTTTAATAA
>CAMPGG010000114.1 GCA_946885335.1 uncultured Chitinophagaceae bacterium | reverse complement strand
ACTTTTCTTTCTTCATCATTGAATAAAGGAAGGTTGACTGCACCGGGAATATGTGCATGTAAAAATTCTCCCGGAGAACGAACATCAATAACAGGATGATCTTTCGCCAATTCAAGGAATTGATCAATATTCAATTTCTCAATGGCCATTTAGCAAATTTAGGTTCAAATAAAAAATGCTTCTCCATTTTGCGAAGAAGCATTTTAAAAAATTATAAATAAGATTAAGGAAGATTGCCAACTTTAACTTTTACATCTTTTGTATTGACTTTTAGTCCTTCTTTATTAACCTGGATATCAGTGCCTGATTTAGTTTCCACTTTGCCTTCTTTGCCACTGATATCGATTGAAGTTCCTTTAATAGCAACATTTACACCATCACTATCCTTTCCTTCATCCGTTTTTGTGGAGTCTGCTGATGAAACCGTAGTGGATTTTTCTGTTGTTGTTTCAGTGGTTTCCGTTGCCTGGTTATCGCCACAGGCAGTTGCCATTGTTACCAAAAAGGCAAAAGGCACAATCATTTTTTTCATTAGCATAGATTAGATTTTTTAAAATTTATTTATCGGTTCATGGAGGCCAGGAATTCTTCGTTGTCTTTTGTACCTCTCATACGTTTTAATAATTCATTCATCGCTTCTTCGGTATTCATATCTGTCAGGTATACACGAAGTAAATTCATGCGTTGTAATACATCTTTGTCCAGTAAAAGATCATCCCGACGGGTAGATGAAGCAACCAGGTCGATGGCAGGGAATACACGCCTGTTAGCCAGTCGGCGATCAAGCACCAATTCCATATTACCGGTTCCTTTAAATTCTTCAAAGATCACCTCGTCCATTTTCGATCCTGTATCTATCAATGCAGTTGCCAGGATGGTTAATGATCCGCCATGTTCAATTTTACGGGCTGCACCAAAAAACTGTTTTGGTTTCTGCATCGCATTAGCTTCCACACCGCCGGATAATACTTTACCAGAAGCAGGTGCAACTGTATTGTGTGCACGGGCCAAACGGGTAATAGAATCTAAAAGGATAACCACATCATGCCCGCATTCAACCAGGCGTTTTGCTTTTTGTAAAGCGATAGCTGAAACTTTTACGTGTTTTTCTGCAGGCTCATCGAAAGTTGAAGCGATCACTTCCGCTTTTACACTGCGTTCCATATCGGTAACTTCTTCAGGCCTTTCATCAATCAAAACCACCATTAAATAACACTCGGGGTGATTGGCTGCGATGGCATTGGCAACATGTTTTAATAAAACGGTCTTACCCACTTTTGGCTGCGCAACAATTAATCCACGCTGTCCTTTTCCGATCGGGCTAAAAAGATCAACTATTCTTGTACTGTAATTATTTGCTTCAGTGAAAAGGTTTAATTTTTCAAAAGGAAACAATGGTGTCAGGTAATCAAAAGGCACACGGTCCCGCACTTCTTCGGGTCCTTTACCATTGATCAGGCTAACTTTTAATAAAGCAAAATATTTCTCTCCTTCTTTGGGTGGTCTCACGGAACCGGAAACCGTATCACCGGTTTTTAAACCAAATAATTTTATTTGGGAAGGCGAAACATAAATATCATCGGGAGAAGACAGGTAGTTGTAATCGCTGCTACGCAGGAAACCATAACCATCCGGCATCATTTCAAGAACGCCTTCAGCTAAAATAATTCCATCGAATTCGATATTAAAATTCTGATCGCGACGCTGTGGGTAAACTTTTGGCGCTTGCGGGTTTTGTTGCGGAGCTGGCCTGTTATCCGTTTGTTGTGTTGCCTGTGGAACTTCAGCCGCTTCTTTATTATCATCTTTAGCCTGGGGTAATGGAAGTTCTGCGGGCTTTTCTTCATCGCTCTTCTTCCTCACGTTTTTCTTTACTACTGGCTTATCATCTTTTTTAGGAGCAGCAGATTTCCGGGGTGCTGGTTTTTTTTCCGGTGCTTTTTCCGGCTCATTGTCCTCCTCCACTTCTGCTTCCTCCGTAATATTGCCCGTTGAAGCTTTTACTATCCTTTTGCGTTTAGTTTTGCCATCCAGGTCCTTCTTCTCACTTTCCGTAAGAGCCTGGTTGTCCAGGATTTTATAGATCAGCGTCTGTTTGTCTAGTTTTTTTACATTGGGAATCTTAAGCTGTTCAGCAATATCCAGCAATTCAGGAACGAGCATATCGTTCAGTTGCAAAATGTCGTACATAAAAAATGAATGTTGAGTTTAATTGCGGCCTTACCGCCAATCTTAACTACAGGGAAAATTTTTTTTGAATAATAGTTGAATGGAAAAAAAATTGGTTAGCTATTGATGAGGACTTAAAAACTTACCAGCTTTCCGATACAATATTAAAGCCAAAATTCCATAAAGCCAAAATTTTATCATTGGTAGTTTTGTAAAATTCAAAGGTTTACAAGTATAATGCACCAATGAACGAGTATTTTGGCTACTTTTATCCTTGATTTACCTAATATCTGATTAGTATCCTTCATTTTCTATTCCATAATTAAATTACTATGTACACCCAGGTTTGGAGCAAATACCTCCCCGTTATTAAAATACTCCTTAAAAAATCGGTTAGCCAAAGTGACCAAACCCTTGATATGAACAGGATTGATTTTGAACGAGCCGGCAGCGGTCGTAAAGCCGGTTATAAGTTTAATATCGATTTTATCAATGGAAGAATTGATAATGTTTTAAGTAGTTCCCCACTTGCTCACGACCTGGCTCAATTAATGATGCAGGACGAAGCTTTGAAGGAAATCATCAGTAAAAATGATTTTCAGCTGGTTTTCAATACTAAATTCCAACTTACTATTAAATGTAAAACAGCCGAAAACGATACATCTCCCAAGTAAGCCTTTCGTTATTTCATGTAAAAATCAGACAATGTTAACCGGTATTAACTCCATCTGTCATTTCTGAATACCATCCGGGCAGTTTGAACTACGAACATTTTCGTTTTGTATGCATTTTTGAAGTAAATATTACTTCATGAAAAAATGGATATCTCTTTTTGCTTTTATAGGTATGGCCTTAGGTTCAATGGCACAAAACACGAACGGGAAAATTTCCGTTACCGTGAAAGGTGATGATCAACTACTTGAAAATGCAACGGTTTACTTATTGGCTGTAAAAGATTCCAGCCTGGTAAAATTATCACTTACCAGCAAAACGGGTGTGGCAGAATTTGAAAACATTCACCATGGCCAATATTTGATCAAGGCTACGAATATTAATTTCGAACCATATCATAGTGATCCTTTTACATTAAATGCAGAAACCCTTACACTCCCACAAGTTGTCTTATCCCGTACGGCAACCCAAATGCAGGGTGTAACGGTTAAAGCCCAAAAACCGTTTATTCAAAAACTTACTGATCGCATAGTAGTGAATGTTGAGAACAGTATTGTAAGTTCAGGCAGTACTGCCATGGATATTTTGGAGCGGTCACCAGGCGTTGCGATCGATCAGAATGAATCAATCAGTTTAAGAGGTCGTTCAGGCGTTATTATAATGATTGATGGCAAACCCACCCCCATGGCGGGTAATGAACTGGGTGCTTATTTAAGAGGACTGCCTTCCAGTGCCATTGAACGCATTGACCTGATCACGAATCCATCCGCAAAATATGAAGCGGCAGGTAATTCCGGGATCATTGATATCCGGTTGAAAAAAGATCAGCGTTTAGGCATGAACGGTACATTGAATGCATCCTATGGCCAGGGCATTTATCCTAAAATAAATACGGGGGGAAGTTTTAATTACCGCAATAAATCAATGAATTTCTTTGGCAGTTATAATTATGCATACAGGGAACATCTAAATAATCTTATCATAAACAGAAATTTTTACGAGGATGGTGTTTTTAAAGGTTCTGATGATAAGGACAATTACGCATTCATGCCGATCCGTTCACAGAATATGCGTTTTGGCGCAGATTTCTTTCCATCCAAAAAAACAACGATCGGGTTTGTCATCAATTCAAATTTTAACCGCTTTAACCGCAGGAGTGAAATATTAACCGTGGTAAATGATGAAACAGGGCAGGCGGATTTTAATTTTCTTTCCTTCGGAACAAACAATGATCGCTTTTCAAATGGTATGGCGAATATTAATTTTAAACACCAGTTTGATAGTTTGGGTAGAGAGCTTACGGCGGATGTTGATTATGGAATTTACCAAAGCCGCTCCCTTACCCGCACAGCCAGCTCATTTTATGAATTAAATGGTACCCCTAAAAAAGAGGATGATATACTGGATGGAGACCAGGATGGCGATCTTCGTTTTCAAACGGCTAAAGTAGATTATGTAAATCCACTTAAAAAAGGCGCCAAATTCGAAATAGGTTTTAAAACCAGTAAGGTGTCGAGCGATAATGATGCAAAGTTTTACAATGTATTTCCTACGGGAAGCGAGGTAGATGATACCAAGACCAACCGGTTTTTCTATACCGAGTATAACAATGCCGCTTATGCGAACTACAGCCGGGAGTTTAAAAAATTTAATTTTATGGTGGGTTTGCGTGGTGAACAAACGGATATAAAAACCCGGCAGGTAAAAGCCAACAGGCAATTTAATAATGATTATTTTGAACTTTTCCCCAGTGCCTTTTTTAATTATAAGCTGAAAGAAGATAATACACTGGGTGTTTCCGTTAGTCGCCGCATTGATCGTCCCGGCTACAACCAGTTAAACCCTTTTCTCTTCCAGATTGATGCTACGATTTATGCTACCGGTGACCCACACCTGAGACCACAAATGACCTGGTCCTATGAAATGAGCTATACCATGAAAAAAATGAATTTCACTTTAGGTTATAGTCATTCTACAGACCCGCAAAATGTTGTTCTCAGCAGGATACTGGATGTAATACCGACTTTTGAAATCAAACCAGGACAGGATTCCAATATCACGGTACAAATTCCGGTTAACCTGCAATCATCCGATTATTTTGGATTAACAGCCACCATGCCAGTGCGGATAAGTAAGTGGTGGAACATGATCAATAATGTAAACATCTTTTACAATCATTTTAATGCAAACCTGGGTGGTGTTAGTCTGAATAATGGTGATCCCTCAGCCCGTATACGCACTAATAATAATTTTACATTGGGTAAAGGATGGACAACAGAATTTAATGCAAACCTGAATACAGGTGGACGATCCGGTTATATGATTTTTGAACCGAATTGGGGAATAGATATAGGTGCACAGAAAACCATCTTTGATGGAAAAGGCACTGTCAGGCTGAATATTACCGACATTTTCTGGACCAATCTTCCAAATGCAACCATAACCTATGAAGGCAGGTACGTAGAAAACTGGCATGCATACCGCGATAGCCGGGTTGCCACACTCAGTTTCAATTACCGGTTTGGAAATAATAAAGTGCAAGCCGCCCGTAACCGCACAACAGCCTCTGAAGAGGAAAGAAGAAGAGCGCAGTAGTTAAAAACAAAATAACATTCACTATTATTCAACAGCCATTTCTATTTGGAATGGCTGCTTGTTTTTTATGGCTTTAATTTGCACCCATCGCTAAATTTTATAGTAAATTGAAACATAACCTTGACCATGAATAATTTTGATTCCACCAACAAACCATTCCAACAGGCTGTTTCATTTATTAATCAAACAGGTAAACATTTATTCCTGACAGGAAATGCGGGAACAGGTAAAACAACATTTTTAAGATATATCAAAAACAACTGCTTTAAGAAACTGGCCATTGTTGCACCAACCGGTGTTGCAGCGATCAATGCCGGTGGCGTTACCATTCATTCTTTTTTTCAAATTCCGCCTGGTGTCTTTTTGCCAACATTGCATTACAATTGGGAGCCATCCAATCATTATATCAATAACCCTGCATCCTTATTGCGCAACTTGCGGATGAATGCGGCCAAAAAAGAAATGTTGCAGGAACTTGAATTGCTTATCATAGATGAAGTCTCCATGTTACGGGCAGATATGCTGGATGCGATTGACACTGTATTAAGACATGTACGCAGAAAGAATTCGCAGCCATTTGGTGGTGTACAGGTTTTATATATAGGAGATCTTTACCAATTACCACCTGTAACCAAAACCGACGAATGGAACCTGATGCAGGAGTTTTATAACAGCCCATTTTTTTTCGATGCATTGGCATTAAAACAATCTTCGCCCCTGTTTATTGAATTGAAAAAGATCTATCGCCAAACCGATGAAAACTTTATCGGGTTGTTGAATAAAGTACGTAACAATTGTTGCCGGGAAGAAGATCTGCATTTCCTGAATAGCTTTTGTAAACCATCTTTTAATCCGGCTGAAGAAGAGAATTATGTTACACTCACTTCTCACAATAATAAAGCGGATGCTATTAACCAGCGTAAACTGGATCAATTGCCAACAAAAAAATTTACTTACGAGGCACAGGTTGAAGGTGATTTTAATGAACGTGCTTTTCCTGCCGATCCTGTTCTTCATTTAAAGGAAGGCGCACAGGTGATGTTCATTAAAAATGATAAAGGTGAAAGCAGGAGATTTTTTAATGGTAAGATCGCCGTAATCAAATCCATTAATGATGAAAACATAACCGTTTCTTTCCCGGGAGAAGAAAATGAACTTGATTTGGAAAAAGAAACCTGGCGAAATATCAGGTATCATTTCAACAAAGAAAAGGATAGCCTGGAAGAAGAAGAGATCGGGCATTTTACACAATATCCCATTCGGCTGGCATGGGCCATTACTATCCATAAAAGCCAGGGACTTACTTTTCAAAAAGCGATTATTGATGCAGGCGCTTCTTTTGCGCCCGGCCAGGTTTATGTTGCATTAAGCCGGTTAACTTCTCTTGACGGCCTGGTATTGTTATCAAAAATTCACTCGCATAATATTGGTAATGATGAAAGGGTTCGGCAGTTTGCCGGTAATGAATTGGATGAAGAGGAAATGAATGAGATATTACAGGCAGAGCAACATTTGTTTTTAAGATCGTCTGTTAAAAAACCGTTTGAATGGGATAAACTTTTAAGAGCTGTTGAACAGTTAGCAGAATCTTTTGAAGAAAGATTGTTGCCGGAAAAACAAACAGCGCAATTATGGTGTGGCGTTCTGTTGCATCAATTGCAAACACAGGATGAAACTGCCCGGAAATTTACCAGGCAACTCACTGCTATTTTAGAACAAAATGATACAGGTTCATTTGATGCTCTGCATGAAAGAACAAAGGCTGCTACGGAGTATTTCATCAAAGTTTTTACAACCCATTTATTGCCTGGCCTCAATGAACAGTTAGCTGTTTATGCAAAACTAAAACGAACAAAAAGTTACCTAAAAGATCTGCAGGATATTAAGCTCCTAATTGAACGCCAGGTAAAACAATTGGAAAATGTTGTGGAAGTAACAAAAGCGATGAAACAAAAAAATAACTTATCGCAACTTCTGCAATTGGCCGGTGAAATGAATAAACCTGTTCCGGTTAAAAGTGAAAACATAGTTGTTCCCAAACAAAAAAGAGAAAAAGGAACCACACAAAAACTTAGTTTGGAAATGTATTTAAAAGGACAAAAAGTAAGTGAGATTGCCAAAGAAAGAAACCTGGCCAACGGTACGATTGAAACACATCTTTTTTCATTTATTGCAACCGGCGAAGTGAATGTGTATGATTTTATAACGGAAGACAAATTAAAATTGATCGTTTCATTACTTAAAAAAGATTCAACCCATAGTTTATCATCAGCCCGGCAGGTTTTGGGCGATGATTTTTCTTACACGGAAATAAATGCGGGTTTCAAATATTTTAAAAAGGAGAACCAGGCTGCAACGGTGCATTAAGGGGTTGCTTATGCAAACCTTCCAGCAGTTGTAAATGCGGCTGCCTTACATGAAACTTGCTTTTTTGCATAAACTGCTTCAGGTGTTTGAAGAAATGGCTATGATCATAATAACCATAATTTGAATAATGAAAACTTGTTGGATCATTTGAAAGATGCGTAACAGCCTTCCTGATCCGCATAATTTGCAGTGCTGTTTTTCCGCTGATACCAATACAGGTTTCAAAATAACGTTGCAGTGTGCGTGACGAAACCTGGTAATTTGCCGCAAGGCTGTCAACGGAAATATTAAATTGATTATGCTGATTGCAATGATCTAAAATTTCCCTAACCACAATTATTGAATGCATAGCACTCGATTTCTTTTCAACAATTGATTGATAATAAGTTGTTGCCAGCTTTACCCTGGCATTAAAATCAGGCGCTTTTTTTAAATTTTTGATAAGCGTTTCATCAACCAAATAACTTAACGGGAAAATGTATTCCTTGTATTCTGAAAAGTTGATCTTCTTTTCAAACAGAACGGGTGAAATTTTAAACTTGATTCCAAAGATTTGATTTCCCTGGCTATGATGACATTCTATATTTTTATGCCGGGGAAGAAATCCATCCTTTTTTACTTCAAACTTTTCATCATCCAGTTGCATAACAAATGGCGTTCCCAAATTTATCAGGTATGTATAACCGATATTTGGAAATAATACATCTGAAAATCCCTGGGGATGTTCATCCCAGAGATCATCAAACCTTGTTTCCCAGAAAAAATCAATAAAATGTAAAAGTGAATTTGAAGGTGCTACCCGGTGATATTTTTTTTCAAAATGATCCTTATCCAAAAACTCAACGTGCTGCGGTTTCATATAAATTACCAGGTATTCAACAGGTTTATCTTAAAGAGGGATCAGCAAAGGTATTTCCCTGGTTTATATCGCCTGTTGTAAATCCTTTTTTGAACCAGTAAACACGCTGGGCAGATGTGCCGTGCGTAAATGCATCAGGCACCACCCTTCCCTGGGCTTCTTTTTGCAGTTTATCATCACCAATGGCATTGGCTGCATTCAGTGCTTCTTCAATATCTCCTTCCTGTAAGATGTTTTTCATTTTTTGTGCATGATGTGCCCAAACACCAGCCAGGAAATCCGCCTGCAGTTCCAGCATCACAGAATATTTATTATACTCCACTTCAGACATTTGTTGCCTGAGTTGTTGCATTTTACGCGAAGTGCCATTCACTTGTTGAATATGATGGCCTACCTCGTGTGCAATTACATAGGCCATAGCAAAATCGCCTGGCGCATTTAATTTATTCTGCAGATCCTCGTGAAATGAAAGATCTATATAAACTTTCTGGTCGCCGGGACAGTAAAATGGACCCACAGCCGCACTGGCGGATCCGCAGGCGGATTGTACCGCACCACGATATAATACCAATGTAGGTTCCGGATAATCGTCACCATTTTCTGCATAGATCTTATTCCAAACATCTTCCGTATCCTGTAAAACAACAGCTACAAATTCTGCCCTTTCATCATCTGCTGCTTTTTCTTCTGCAGTTAATTCTGTTTGCGCACCACCTCCTGATGGCGCTAAAACATCTGGCATTTGAGAAGGATCGCCTCCTAAAAATGAATAAATCAGGTAAACAATCAATCCAACTACACCACCACCGGCTACCACACCGCCACCGGACATACCCCGACGGTCTTCTACATTACCACTTTGTTGTCTTCCTCTCCAGCGCATAATTTTTTATTTCAAGTTAATGGAAATCCTAGTTTTCTGTATACATTTTTTAAAGCCTTTTACCATCATAATCTAACAAGGTATCCTGGTTGATGATTGTATCGATGGTACCCGTTGAATCAGCGGGTTTTTCGTCTTTAGTGGAAGTTTCTCCACTTTCATTGCAGGCAGCCATTACCGCCATTACAAATAAGGAAAACAATAACTTTTTCATTTTACTGATTTATATAAATTAATAAAGTAATTATTCACTGATGACTCTTTTCAGTCGTATTACTTTAAAAATATTTACAATAATCTTACCAGCATATT
>CAMPGG010000113.1 GCA_946885335.1 uncultured Chitinophagaceae bacterium | reverse complement strand
CTGAATTCGTATTTTTGAAACATGTCATTGGAACTGGAACAACCAACCTTGAATGAGCAGTTTGAAGAAGTGATTCATAACGGGGATCAACTGGCTATCCGTGATTTTCTGAATCACCAGAACATTAGCGATGTGGCGGACCTGATCTATGAATTTCCTGAATTCGAACACCTGATCATTTCCAACATGTCCATTCATCGCTCAGCCAGCGTGTTTAAAATTCTTGAATTTCCCACGCAGAAAAGTATCATCCAGGAACTTCCTCCCAACAAAATGGCGGAACTGCTGAATGAATTACCTGCCGATGACCGGACATCTTTTTTAGAAGAATTACCTGGTAATGTTGTAAGAGAATTCATCAAACTCCTGGACCCGGAAGAAAGGAAAATAACCCTATCACTTTTAGGATATCCTGAAAATTCTGTCGGCCGGTTAATGACACCGGATTATGTTTACGTATATGAGCACAATACCGTAGCCGAAGTTTTGGATATTATCAGGCGTGTGGGAAAAAACAGTGAGACCATCGATGTGGTTTACGTGATCAATGAAGCTGGTGAATTGATTGATGACTTGCGGATCAGGGAGTTCATTTTAAATCCTCCTGATAAAAAGGTTTCCGACATGATGGATGAACGCGTAATATCCTTAAATGTTTATGATGACCAGGAAGTGGCGAATGATGTTTTCAAAATGAATAACCGCGTGGCGCTCCCGGTTGTGAGTAACAGTAATAAACTGCTTGGCATAGTAACTATCGATGACGTTTTATGGGTTACCAACGAGGAGTTCGGAGAGGATATTCAAAAGATCGGAGGTACATCTGCTCTTGAACAACCTTACCTGGAAATGCCCATTTTCGCACTCTTCAAAAAAAGAGTTTTTTGGATGATCATTCTTTTCGTAGGTGAGTTAATGACCATATCTGCCATGCATCAATTTGAATCAGAGATTGCCAAAGTGGTTATATTGGCAACTTTCATCCCGCTGATCATTTCAAGTGGTGGAAACAGCGGCTCCCAGGCAGCAACGCTTATTATCCAGGCCATGGCTTTAAAAGAAATTTCCCTCGAAGATTGGTGGAAGATCATGCGCCGGGAAATTATATCCGGTTTACTTTTAGGAATTACGCTTTGTTTAATCGGCATTGCTGTAATACTCATCTGGCACAATTTTTCATCCATATTTGGAGAATATTATATCAGTATAGCATTTACTGTTGGTCTATCATTGATTGGAATTATCTTATGGGGAACGTTGGTTGGCTCCATGCTGCCTTTGATCTTAAAAAGATTAGGCGCTGACCCTGCAGCTTCTTCTACCCCATTTGTCGCGACTTTGGTTGATGTTACGGGCCTGATCATTTATTTCTCAATGGCAGTTCTGATTTTATCCGGCAAACTGCTTTAACTTTTTCCCATTGCATGCCAGGTATCCCTTTAACAGCTGATTTGAAACACTAACAACTGTTTATATAAAAGCGAATTATACCTATATTGTGCCCTTTCAAATTGAAATCTTATCGAATTATTTAAACCAACTATTATTCTATGTGCGGAATTGTTGCTTACATCGGACCCCGTGAAGCTTACCCTATCATTTTAAAAGGATTAAAAAGACTCGAATACCGTGGTTACGACAGCGCCGGTGTTGCTTTATTAAACAGCGGACTGAAAGTTTATAAAAAGAAAGGAAAAGTTGCCGACCTGGAGGAAACATTGGTTGGTAAAGATATGCATGCCAATGTGGGTATCGGTCACACCCGGTGGGCCACCCATGGAGAACCAAGCGACTGCAATGCACACCCGCACATGTCGCACAATGGCAAACTTGCCATGATCCATAACGGCATCATTGAAAATTATGCGCAGCTAAAAACTGAATTAATTAAAAAAGGATACGAATTCAAAAGTGATACGGATACAGAAGTATTATTAAATTTTATTGAAGATATCCTGCAAAATAATAATTGCTCACTCGAAGAAGCAGTACGTATTGCATTAAAAAGAATTGTTGGTGCATATGTTATTGTTTTGATAGACCAGGATAACCCGGATACATTGATCGCTGCCCGGAAAGGAAGCCCTTTGGTGATCGGAATTGGAAAGGGTGAACATTTTTTAGCTTCCGATGCTTCACCGATTATTGAGTATACCAAAGAAGTAGTTTATGTGAACGATTATGAAGTAGCTATCATTAAATCAGATGAACTGATATTAAAAAACCTGGGTAACGAAAGACAAACACCATACATCACCAAGCTGGATATGGAACTGGCGGCCATTGAAAAAGGCGGCTACGAACATTTTATGCTGAAGGAGATCTTTGAGCAACCAACTACCATATTTGATTGTTTGCGCGGCAGACTGGATGCGCATGCCGGCACCATTACCATGAAAGGAATTGAAGAATATGCAGAAGAATTAAAAAATGCCAATCGAATTGTCATTGTTGCATGCGGTACCAGCTGGCATGCCGGGCTTGTTGCTGAATATATATTTGAAGAATTATGCAGGGTGAATGTAGAAGTGGAATATGCATCTGAATTCCGTTACCGTAACCCGGTGATCAATAAAGGTGATGTGATCATTGCCATTTCACAAAGTGGTGAAACAGCTGATACATTAGTTGCTATCGAAAATGCAAAAGAAAAAGGCGCTATTATTTTAGGTGTGGTGAATGTGGTGGGATCATCTATCGCAAGAGTTTCTCACGGTGGGGCCTATACGCATGCAGGCCCGGAAATCGGTGTGGCTTCTACCAAAGCGTTTACTGCACAATTGGTCATATTGGTCATGATCGCATTGAAAGTTGGTTTCGAAAAAGGCACCATTGAAGAAAAACGATATCGCCAGTTACTGATAGATCTCGAAGCCATTCCACAAAAAGTAGAAGTGGTTTTAAAAGACCATGAAAAAATAAAAGCTCTGGCTGAAAAATATATGGATGCTCCCGATTTTCTTTACCTGGGACGAGGTTACAATTTCCCTGTTGCATTGGAAGGTGCGTTGAAGTTAAAAGAGATCTCTTATATACATGCTGAAGGTTATCCTGCCGCTGAAATGAAGCATGGCCCGATTGCATTGGTTGATGAAAAACTTCCGGTTGTTTTTGTTGCTACCAAAGATGTTTATCATCAGAAAGTATTAAGCAACATGCAGGAAATAAAGGCACGTAAAGGAAAAGTTATTGCTGTAATTACCGAAGGTGATACCCAAACTCCAACGATTACCAATGACCTGATGATCATACCTGAAACAGATGAAATCCTGGCGCCCATGTTAAGTGTGATTCCTTTGCAGTTACTGGCTTATTATATTGGAATTGCCAAAGGTTGCGATGTAGATAAACCCCGGAACCTGGCTAAAAGCGTAACCGTTGAATAGTAATTCATTTGTTATTAGATTTTCAAAACCAACTTTCATGTTGCTATGAACGATATAAAAAAGCACCCGGTAAAACTGATTGGGTATAATTTTATTCCCAATGAATTTTTGCCAAAAGGCAAAGATGAATATCACCTGAGGCATATTCAAAACCGGAACGGTATCCAGTACAGGCATTTAAGTGCTTATGAAATTGAAGTATTGGTTCGTAATAATAATACTTCTGATGATTGGAATAAGTTATTGGTGTCGGATGCTTTTGATCCTGAACTCGTAAAACACTGTAAGTTTTTTGGATTGGTTCGCATCGGGAAGCTGGAAGCATTTTTTTTAGAATATCATGCTATCCGGTTACCGGTAGGATTATATAACAGCACGATCATCAGTTGCGATTTTGGAGATAATGTAGTTGTGAACAATGTCAATTATCTCTCCCATTATATTATTGGTAATGAAGTTATCATAGCCAACGTGAATGAACTGGCTACTTCCAACTATTCAAAATTCGGAAATGGAATTATTAAAGATGGTGAAAATGAAGCCAGCCGGATTTGGATAGAAGTATGTAATGAGAATGCAGGCAGAAAAATTATTCCATTCAATGGTATGTTGCCGGGTGATGCTCACCTCTGGTCCAAATACAGGGATAATAATGACCTGATGGAAAAGTTTAAAAATTTTACGGCAAAACAATTTGATAAACAGCGTGGCTATTATGGTAAGATTGGTGACAGGACAATTATAAAGAATTGTGCTATTATTAAAGATGTTTGGATAGGAAGTGACGCTTATATTAAAGGTGCTAATAAACTTAAAAATCTTACGATCAACTCTTCTCCTGAAGCTACCTCGCAAATCGGGGAAGGTTGTGAATTGGTTAATGGTATCATTGGCTTTGGCTGCAGGATATTTTATGGTGTTAAAGCGGTAAGATTCGTCCTGGCTTCGCATTCTCAATTAAAATATGGAGCCAGGTTGATCAACTCATATCTTGGTAATAATTCTACTATCTCCTGTTGCGAAGTTTTGAATTCATTGATCTTCCCATCGCATGAACAACATCATAATAACAGTTTTCTTTGTGCTGCTCTTGTTATGGGACAAAGTAATATGGCCGCAGGTGCAACGATTGGTTCAAACCATAACAGCCGGGGAGCCGATGGTGAAATTGTAGCAGCCAGGGGATTTTGGCCGGGACTCTGTGTTAGCTTAAAACACAATTCAAAGTTTGCCACTTTTACGCTGATAGCCAAAGGTGATTATCCAGCCGAATTAAACATTCCAATTCCTTTTTCATTAGTAAATAATGATGTCAGCAATAATTGCCTGGTTTTGATTCCCGCATACTGGCAAATGTATAATATGTATGCATTGGCACGCAATGCAACAAAATATGCGGAAAGAGACCGGCGAATTGACAAAACACAATTCATAGAATTTGACTTTTTAGCCCCGGACAGTGTGAATGAAATATTTAACGGAATGCAATTGATGAAAGCATTTACCGGGAAAGCCTATGCACATAAGACCGGGAAGAAAATAAAAGAAAGTGATTTTATTTCAACAGGCGAGAAATTATTGGAAACAAAAGATTTTATGGTTAATGAATTAGTGATAGAGGCTGAAGGATTTGAAAATAGCAGGAGACCAACCATTTTACAAAAAACACTGCCATCCTATCATATATTTAAGGAGATGATTATTTTTTATGGTGTTTCTCAATTACTGGAACACATCCGGGAACATAAAATAACTTCTTTAAAAAATTTGATGGAAGAAATACCTGCCAAACCAAAAAGAAATAGCTGGCTTAACATTGGAGGTCAATTGATTCCCGAAAACGCGGTCGATACTTTGTTGAAAGATATTTCTTCTGGTAAAATTAAAAGCTGGCAACAGGTACATGCGTATTATAAAAAGCAATCAGATGCGTATCCTGCACAAAAAATGCAACATGCATTTGCTTCCTTGTTAGAGATTTTAAAATTGGATGCTTCTCAAATTGATGGTAAAGTTTTCCGTGCTTTATTAAAACAAGCCGTACAAACAAAAGAATGGATGGTCAATAATATTTATGAATCCAGGGCTAAAGACTATCAAAACGAATTCAGGAAGATGATTTATAATAACCAGGAAGAAATGGACCAGGTGATAGGCAAGTTGGATGACAATGCATTTATAGCTTCTCAAAAAGAAGATTTGAAAAACTTTAAAATGCAGGTGAATGAAGTGATGAAAAAGTTCAAACTAAATACTACACAAAAAAAAATCCCCGCATAATACGGGGATTTTTTCTAATCAATTAAATATTAAAGTTGAGTTGTATCAGCTACAGCGGTAGTATCAACTATAGTTGTATCCATTGGAGCAACAACAGTAGTATCAGTAGTGATAGTGGTGCTGTCAGTTACTTCTGTGCTTTCAGATTCATTATTGCAGGCTACTAATAAACCGGCGATAGCCAGCATTCCAAAAAATTTTTTCATTGTGTTGTGTTTAGGTTTTGTTAACAAATTGTCCGCAAAGTTAAAAGGTTCAACGATTTTTCCAAATCCTGGTAAATGAATTTTATTTTTTCCTGAAAAACAAACGAATAGGAACTCCGGAGAAATTGAAATTTTCTCTGAGCTTATTTTCAAGATAATTTTTATAAGGTTGCTTTATATCATCCGGGAAATTGCAGAAAAATGCAAAGGATGGAACAGCGGTTGGTAATTGTGTAACAAATTTAATTTTAACGGCATGTCCTCTTACTACTGGCGGATGATGTGTTTCAATAGCTTTCAACATCGTTGTATTCAGTTTTGATGTAGGCACTTTGCGAACCCTGTTATCATACACTTCCAGCGCCATTTCGATTGCTTTAAAAATCCTGGTTTTTTCAGTTGCTGAAATAAAAACGACCGGAACATCGGAAAAAGGCTGCAGTCTTTCTTTTAATTTCTTTTCATAATCCCGGGCTGTATTGGTTTCTTTCTCCATCAGATCCCATTTGTTTACCAAAACAACCACACCCTTTCCTTTTTTAGTTGCCATGCTGAAAATACTAAGATCCTGTGCGGCTACACCTTTTTCGGCATCGATCAATAACATACAAACATCGGCTTCATCCAAAGCTTTGATTGCACGAATGACGGAATAAAATTCAAGGTCCTCGTGAACCTTAGCTTTACGCCTGATACCCGCGGTATCAATCAGGATAAAATCTTTATTGAACAGATTATAACGGGTATCAATAGTGTCTCTCGTAGTGCCGGCAATATCGCTGACGATTGTACGCTCCTGCCCGATCAGTGCATTCAACAAAGAAGATTTTCCCGTATTGGGCTGACCAATGATCGCAATCCGTGGAACTGTTTGAGCATCTTCATCTTCTTTTTCTTCCGGGATCAATGAAGTCAAATCATCCAGCAATTCACCCGTACCACTACCCGAAATGGATGACAGAAAAAATACTTTATCGAATCCCAGGCTGTAAAATTCGTTTGCTTCTAAAAGCCTTTCATGATTGTCTACTTTATTTACCACCAGGTAAACCGGTTTTTTGGAACGGCGCAACATGTCTGCCATGGCATCATCCAGGTTGGTAATGCCGGTTGCAACATCTACCATAAAAATAATGGCATGGGCTTCCTCAATAGCAATGGCCACTTGTTTCCGAATTTCTTTTTCAAAAACATCCTGGCTGTCTGGTACAAAACCGCCCGTGTCAATAACATTAAAAGTTTTACCATTCCACTCTGCTACACCATATTGACGGTCCCTGGTCACTCCACTTATATCATCCACAATCGCTTTTCTTTGTTCAAGCATGCGATTGAAAAAAGTACTCTTTCCCACATTGGGCCGGCCGGTGATGGCTACTGTAAATCCACTCATTTTATCTGCTTAATTTGTATTAATAACCATATTCCCTCAGGTGTGTTTCATTCTCACGCCATTTAGGCCGCACCTTTACGAATAATTCAAGGAATACTTTCTGACCTAAGAATTTTTCAATTTCCTTCCTGGCCTCGGTTCCTATTTTTTTGATTTTTGAACCACGTTCACCAAGGATAATTCCTTTTTGCGTTTCGCGGTTAACTATAATGTTAGCGCTGATTTTAATCAACGTTGTTTTCTCTTTGAATTCATGAACCAGCACCGTTGAATGGTATGGTATTTCTTCATCCGTATTTTCATATATCTTTTCCCGAATCAGCTCGCCCACAAAAAAACGGGTTGGCAGATCGGTTACATCATCTGCATCAAAAAAAGGTTCACCCTCTGGAAGAAATTGCAGGATAGATTCCATCAATTCTTTTAATCCTAAACGCTGTAATGCCGAAATAGAAATAACATTTTTGCAATAAGGGCGGGCTTTGAAAAATTCGATGGCTTCATCTACATTTTTCCTTGACTTATCCACTTTATTTAGAAGAACAATGGCCGGAACATTTAATTTAAGCGCTGTAAAAATTTCATCATTAAGCTGCCAGTCATCATTTATATCAATTAATAACAAGGCAACATCTGCATCTTCAAGTGAACCTTTCACCGCCTGCATCATTTTTTCATGCAACTTGTATTTGGGTTCAATGATCCCGGGAGTATCCGAAAAAATAACCTGGTAATCTTTCTCCGATAGAATTCCTTTTATGCGATGACGGGTGGTTTGAACTTTGGGAGAAACGATAGCCAGTTTTTCTCCCATTAAAGCATTTAATAAAGTGCTTTTACCCGCATTGGGCCTACCAAAAATATTTACAAAACCAACTTTCATTTTAAATCTTCTTATCCAACTAACCGGTGTTTTACAGTGATCACTTTCAATCTGAAATTAAAAAAATAATCTTTTGTATCACACCAAAAATAAAAAACCCCGCTTTTGCGGGGGCTTTGTTGCGAAGGGAGGGATCGAACCTCCGACCTTCGGGTTATGAGCCCGACGAGCTACCGCTGCTCTACTTCGCGATGTGGATGGCAAAGATAAAGTCACTAACCTTACCGGCCAAACTAATTTGTAAAATGTTTTCTTAAGATCGTTTTTTAATACTGCTTGCACCACTGGTTCTCACATCAACAACTGCCCCCGTTCCTTTATATCCTATATCACTTGCACCACTGGCTTTTGCGTTCAATTCCTTATTAACCGTAACCTGTACACTGCTGGCACCAGATGCATCTGCTATGCAATAACTGGTCTGCAGGTCATAACCTTTATAATCACTGGCACCACTGGCTGATACATTTAAATTTTCAACAACGCCATTCAATGTGATATCTGATGCGCCATTCAAATTGACTTCTAAAAACTTTGCTGTGATTTTGCCTTTCAGGTCACTGGCACCAGATAAACGAATTTTTAATTTATCGGCACTTAATTCGTTCATGATTTTAACATTACAGGCACCACTGACAGATAATTGTTCCAGTGTTTTAAAAGAAATGTAAGCCTTTAAATTCATTTTACTATTCTTCAATCCTCTCCAGAAATTTTTATCACCGTTAAATTCAATGTGAAGCGTGCCGTTCTCTACACGGGTGGTTATTTTATCCCGGAATTCAGGATCTGATGCACTCACTGCAACCGCATTTTCATTTCCCTGTGACAGGTAAACATCAAATGCGTTTGAAATATCAACCCTGGTAAATGCACCTACATTGCGTGGTTGTGCATTGGCATCATTTATAACCTCCTGCGCACCTGCAAAAAAGCTGACAAAAAGGAATGAAAATAGAAGAAAATATTTCATGATAAAACAATTAAATGTGTTTTTAAAAAATTGGCTTGTTATGCATGTATGACGAAGTCCTTTTTAAAATGTTACAATTCTCCAAAAATTCTTCTTTAACTTTGCATCGTTAAATTTATTTTCAAATTTTTCAGTGTTTCCCGGGGTGCTTCTTTCTTTGAATGAGGCTGAGATTAAACCCGTAGAACCTGATCAGGGTAATGCCTGCGCAGGGAAGGTTCAACTACTATTCCTTCTATTCCTGTAACTGCATTTCCCTCTCATTTTAAATCTTTAAATTATTAAAAATGAAGAGGATTGCGATTTCAATGTTTCTCCTGGCACCAGCCATTTATTTGTCCGCACAGGAGGAAATACCCGTAAAAGACAGCTTTTTGTTATTATCACCGGTGGAAGTCAGGTCTATACGTGCCGGCATGCTGGCTCCGTTTACCAAAACAAATCTTACCAAAGAAGATATTGAAAAGGTGAATTTAGGCCAGGATCTCCCATTTATTCTGAACCAGACACCAGGCGTTATTGTAAATTCTGATGCTGGAAATGGAGTTGGTTACACAGGCATTCGCATCCGCGGTAGTGATGCTACCAGGATAAATGTTACATTAAATGGCATTCCATACAATGATGCAGAAAGCCAGGGAACTTTTTTTGTCGATCTTCCGGATTTTGCATCTTCCGTCAATAGCATACAGGTCCAAAGAGGTGTTGGCACTTCATCAAACGGGGCCAGTGCATTTGGTGCAAGCATCAACGTAAGCACCAACGAGGTAAATAAATTACCGTATGCAAGTTTTAATAATTCCTATGGATCATTCAATACCTGGAAAAATACTATTAAAGCTGGAACCGGTTTATTAGGTGACCATTTTACAGCTGATATCAGGCTTT
>CAMPGG010000112.1 GCA_946885335.1 uncultured Chitinophagaceae bacterium | reverse complement strand
AATCCGATTGGTAACAGGTTAGGAATCATCCGTGGATGGGAATCTAACTGGTATGCTGACAAAAAAAATTATGCTGGTCGTTTGATCGAAGATGATAAGATCAGAAATTATCTGAATGCCCGTATCAGCAAAGGCGGCATAGCTAAAATTGTAATTGAGCGTACCCTGGGTAAGCTGATCATTACAATTCATACTTCAAAGCCTGGTATCATCATTGGTAAAGGTGGTGGTGAAGTTGACCGCATCAAAGAAGAATTAAAGAAGCTCACTGGTAAAGATGATGTACAGATCAACATTCTGGAGATCCGTCGTCCTGAACTGGATGCAACAATCGTTGGTGATACTATCGCCCGCCAGATAGAAAACCGTATCAACTTTAAAAGAGCGACAAAAATGGGTATTGCTTCAGCATTACGCATGGGTGCCGAAGGAATTAAAGTGAAATTAAGCGGTCGTTTAAATGGTGCGGAGATTGCCCGTAGCGAAGAATTTAAACAAGGTCGTGTTCCCCTGCACACCTTCCGGATGGATATTGATTATGCCAACGTGTTTGCACAAACTGTTTATGGTAAAATCGGTATCAAAGTATGGATCTGTAAAGGTGAAGTTTTAGCCAAGAGAGATTTAAACCCGAACATCATAACCGGTGGTAAAGGTGAGCCAGTTGGAGGAGAAAGAAGAGAAAGAAGAGATGATCGCCGGGATGACAGAAGAGGCGGTGGTGGTCGTGGTGGTGATGACAGAAGAGGCGGCGGTGGCGGTAGAAGATAAGCACCAATCAGCCAATTAGCCAATATGCCAATGGTTATGAGGTGAGAAGAGAAGCATTGGCATAGTATCACATTGTCGAATTGTCAAATTAATATAAAATGTTACAACCTAAAAGAACAAAGCACAGGAAGATGCAAAAGGGTCGCATGAAAGGCGAATCAAAAAGAGGAACAACTCTTTCCTTTGGCTCTTACGGTTTAAAAGCTTTGGATAATCATTGGATAACTGACCGCCAGATTGAAGCAGCCCGCCAGGCATTGACGCGTCACATGAAGAGAGAAGGTAACGTGTGGATCCGCATTTTCCCTGACAAGCCAATCACCAATAAACCTGCAGAGGTTAGGATGGGTAAGGGTAAAGGTAACCTGGAATACTGGGCTGCCGTGGTTCAACCAGGACGTATCATGTTCGAAATTGACGGTGTTTCTGAGCAAATTGCACAGGAAGCATTGGCACTGGCTTCAGGTAAATTACCTATCAAAACAAAGTTTATTAAGCGCAGGGATCTTGCGTAACAATTAAAAATCGTATCAGCGATGTTAAAGAAAATAGATTATTTAAAAAGCATACAAGGGTTGAATGATGCGGATCTTAAAGCCCGCATTGAAGAAGATGAAATGCGTTTGAAGAAATTGAAATTTGCGCATGCCATTTCTCCGGTAGAAAACCCGATGAGCATCCGTGATTTGAGAAAAGACGTTGCACGTCTTAAAACGGAATTGAAGAAAAGACAAAACAACGCATAATAAAAACAGCGGTTTATTTGACCGTTTGATTTTATAAGAATTTGTAATAAAAAATGAGTTTCCGGCAGAAACTCAAGCTAAAAGCTAAACAAAATGTCTGTAGAAAGAAATTTAAGAAAAATTAGAACCGGTGTGGTTACCAGTAACAAGATGACCAAGACCATTACCGTGGCTGTGGAAAGAAAGGTGAAACACCCGATCTATGGTAAGTTCGTAAAAAAGACTACCAGGTTCCATGCACACGATGAAAAAAACGAGTGCAGCATTGGCGATACAGTGCGCATTATGGAAACCCGCCCAATGAGCAAGACAAAGCGTTGGAGACTGGTTGACGTTATTGAAAAAGTGAAATAAGTAATTAAGGAAAGTTCTTTTAGAACAACCTTGATCTTTATTATAAAAATTGTTATAACTGCTAATAGCTAAATAGCTAATAGCTCAAAGCTTAAATAAAATGATTCAGCAAGAAAGCCGGTTGAATGTTGCGGATAACAGTGGTGCTAAAGAAGTGCTTTGCATCCGCGTATTGGGTAACAGCGGCCAGCGTTATGCAAAGATTGGCGATAAGATTGTTGTAACGGTTAAAGATGCCATTCCAGCCGGTGGCGTTAAAAAAGGAACCGTAACCAAAGCCGTTATCGTTCGTACCAAAAACAAATTGCGTCGTAAAGATGGTTCATATATCCGTTTTGATGATAATGCAGTTGTATTGTTAAACCAGGCTGAAGAGCCTCGTGGTACACGTATTTTTGGACCAGTAGCAAGAGAACTTCGCGATAAGGGTTACATGAAGATCGTTTCCCTGGCGCCGGAGGTGTTGTAAGAGAAAAGAATAAATAGAATTAAATAATTTCCTGGCAGTATCAGGAATGAAAAGCAAACCTAAACAGGTATAAAAAATGAAATCAAGATTTAAACCAAAGTACAATATCAGGAAGGGTGATAATGTAGTGGTTATTGCAGGTGAAGACAAAGATCTTACCAAGCCACGCCTGGTAAAAGAAGTATTGGTTGATGAAGGAAAAGTGTTAGTGGAAGGTGTGAATATCATCACCAAGCATACCAAGCCTTCTGCACAAAACACCAAAGGCGGTATCATTAAAAAGGAAGCTCCTATCCATATCAGCAATGTTATGTTGTGGGATGCTGAGCAAAAATCTGGCGCCCGTGTTACCCGTGTAAGAGAGAATGGTAAAACAGAACGCGTTTTCAAAAAAGTAAGAACTCAAGGAGGTACTAAATAATGAGCACTACAGAAAAATATACCCCCAGGTTGCAGAAGAAGTTTCATGAAGAAGCCATTCCTGCATTAATGAAAAAATTTGGTTACAAGTCGATCATGCAGGCACCACGCCTTGAAAAGATCTGCTTAAACCGCGGAGTTAATGGTGCCGTAACAGATAAGAAGCTGGTTGATATTGCGGTTGATGAATTAAGTACCATCAGCGGTCAAAAAGCAATGGCGACATTATCAAAGAAAGATATCTCAAACTTCAAGTTGCGTAAAGCAATGCCGATCGGTGCAAGGGTAACTTTGCGCGGAGATAAGATGTACGAATTTCTTGATCGTTTGATCGCAGTGGCTTTACCTCGTGTTCGTGACTTTAAAGGCGTAAATGAAAAATCTTTTGATGGTCGTGGTAACTATACCATGGGTGTTACAGAGCAGATCATTTTCCCCGAGATCGACATCGATAAAGTGAATCGTATCACCGGTATGGATATCACTTTTGTAACAAACGCCAATACGGACGAAGAAGCTTACGAGTTGTTGAAAGAACTTGGAATGCCTTTTAAAAATATTAAAAAGTAATTAACCTGAATTGGTTAACAAATCAAATAGACAAATAAAGTAAATATGGCTAAAACATCAATCAAAGCCAGGCAGCGCAAAAGAGAGAAAATGGTTGCGCAGTATGCTGAAAAGCGTGAAGCCCTGAAACAAGCAGGTGATTGGAAAGCATTAGATCTTTTACCAAAGAATTCATCTGCGGTTCGGTTAAAAAACCGTTGCCAGTTAACGGGTCGCCCAAGAGGTTATATCCGTTATTTTGGTCTTTCCAGGATCGCTTTCAGGGATATGGCACTGAATGGTAAAATACCAGGCGTTAAAAAAGCAAGCTGGTAATAAAGTTGATTGGTTGATTGCAAAGTATAAACCTTTTACCCATCAACAAATTAGCTGGTAAACAAAAACATTAATTAAAACATTCCAATTATCCCGAAATTAATCGGGACGTAGGAGGGCAAAAAATATGGTAACAGATCCTATAGCAGATTTTTTAACCAGAATTCGTAATGCGCAAATGGCAGGCCATCGTATCGTTGAGATACCGGCTTCTAATTTAAAAAAGCGTATGACTGAGATCCTGTATGCTCAGGGTTATATCCTGAAATATAAATTTGAAGATGATAGTAAGCAAGGTGTGATCAAGATAGCCTTGAAGTATGATCCTCAATCAAAACAACCGGCCATTCATAGTTTGGAGCGTGTTAGCCGTCCGGGTCTGCGCCAGTATGCAAGCCCTGCCGATTTTAAGAAAGTGAAAAACGGTCTTGGAATCGCTATCGTTTCTACATCAAAAGGTGTAATGACAGATAAGGAAGCCAAAGCGGGAAATGTAGGCGGTGAGGTTCTTTGTTACGTTTATTAATAATGACATTAACAATTTGAAGTTTGAAAATGGCTTCAAATTGTTTTGATAAAAAAAGATTGACAATATAAAGTTCTCTATACGGTAACTGAAAACAATCCTTTTTACATTTTCAAATTAAAGATTTTTCAAATTTTCAAATCAAAGTATTATGTCTCGTATAGGTAGAAAGCCGATTGAAATTCCTTCCGGAGTAACCATTACCGTTAGTAAGGATAATGTGGTGACCGTTAAAGGGCCAAAAGGCGAATTGCAACAGGCTGTTGATCGCGATATCAAAGTTGATATAAAAGATAACGTTCTTGAATTAGTTCGTCCAACTGACCAGATCCGTCATCGTGCCATGCATGGTCTTTACCGTTCTTTGGTAAACAACATGGTAAAAGGTGTTACAGAAGGTGTAAAGAAGAATCTTGAATTGATCGGTGTGGGTTTTAAAGCAGCCAACCAGGGAAATACACTGGATCTTGCTTTAGGATATTCTCACAATATCATTTTCGAAATTCCTAAAGAATTACAGGTTAAAACAACCCAGGAAAAAGGACAGAATCCAACCATTTACCTGGAAGGTATTGATGCGCAGTTGGTAGGCCAGGTTGCAGCCAAGATCCGCAGCCTGCGTAAGCCAGAACCATACAAAGGAAAAGGTGTGCGTTATGTGGGTGAAGTTGTAAGGAAGAAAGCAGGTAAAGCAGCTGGTAAATAATAGCAATTAAAAGATTTCAAATAAGCATCCTGGCAGAATCAGGAAACTAAAATAAAAGAAATGAACCCAACAGTTAAAAAACAAAGAAGACAAAGCATCCGTTACCGCATCCGTAAAAAGGTTGGCGGTGTTGCTACCAAACCACGTCTTTCTGTTTTCAGAAGCAATGCGGATATATATGTGCAACTGATTGATGACGATAATGGAGTTACCATTGCATCAGCTTCTTCCCGTGATAAAGATATTGCTGCGCAAAAAGGAACCAAAACAGAAAAAAGCAAAATGGTTGGTGAGGCAATTGCCCGCAAAGCAAAAGAATTAGGTGTAACAGATGCCAAGTTTGATCGTGGCGGATATCTTTACCATGGCCGTGTAAAAGCATTGGCCGACGGAGCAAGAGAAGGCGGACTTCAATTTTAATAAGGTTGCAGTAAAGCTTTAAAAATTTAAATAGAATACATAAACAGCTATAAATGTCAAAAGTTAATTTAAACAGAGTAAAACCCGGCGACCTTGAATTGAAGGAGAAAGTGGTTTCTATCAATCGGGTGGTGAAAACTACCAAGGGTGGTCGTGCTTTTAGTTTTTCTGCTTTGGTTGTAGTAGGTAATGAACAGGGTGTTGTTGGTCATGGTTTAGGAAAGGCAAAAGAAGTTCAGGAAGCTATCACTAAAGGAATTGAAGATGCAAAAAAGAACCTGATAAAAGTTCCTATCATGCATGGTACTATTCCACATGATCAATTAGCTAAAGAAGGCGCAGCAAAAGTACTGATAAAGCCAGCCGCAACGGGTACGGGTGTACTTGCCGGTGGTTCAATGCGTGCTGTTTTGGAAAGCGTTGGCATTACGGATGTATTAGCAAAATCCCTGGGATCTGCAAATCCACACAACGTGGTTAAAGCAACTTTCAAGGCATTGGCTTTACTTCGCGAACCAATCAATGTAGCTAAAACAAGATCCATTGGTTTAAAGAAAGTTTTTAATGGGTAAAGATTTTTATTGGAGAGATGTTATCATCTTTTCATTCAAAATCCTTCACCTGAAAAAGAAATAAGCAAATGAAAAAGATTAAAGTAACATTGGTAAAGAGTCCTATTGACAGATCGCAGCGCCAGAAGCTCACATTGCAGGCGTTGGGTTTAAATAAGATGAATTCATCCAAAGAAGTTGAAGCTACTCCACAGATTTTAGGTATGGTGAATAAAGTAAACCACCTGATCACTGTTGAAGAAGTAAAAGGATAAACCTGGGATCGTATCCTGGATAAACATTTTTAAAAGCGAGCCCCGTTCTGATTTTAAACCAGGAGCTTTCGGGGCGATGAGTTAAAAAATAAAAGCAATGAAACTACATGAATTAAGACCTGCAAAAGGCGCAGTAAAAAAAGAAAAAAGAATTGGACGTGGTGAAGCCTCTGGTAAAGGTGGAACATCTACAAAAGGTACTAAAGGTGCGCAGGCACGTACGGGTTACAAAAGAAAGATGGCACACGAAGGTGGCCAGATGCCTATTCAACGTCGTTTACCAAAACGCGGGTTTAAGAATATCAACCGCATTGAATACAAAGTATTAAACCTGGGACAATTAGATCAACTGGTTGAAAAATATGACCTGAAAGAGATCTCTTTGGAAACATTGTATGTAAATGGTCTTATTGGCCAGTTCGACAGGATAAAAATATTGGGCAATGGAGATTTGAAAGCTAAATTGGCTTTTAAAGTGAATGCGATCAGCGAGAAAGCAAAAACTGCTATTGAAGCGGCTGGTGGTTCAGTAGAGATTATCAAGTAATTTTTAAGTAATTTGCAACGATGCATGAAAATGCATCTTTTGCTTTTACTGGCCCTTAAATTTTACAACTTCCGTGAAGAAATTAATTCAAACGCTTAAGAATATCTGGAGTATTGAAGAACTGAGAAGTAAAATTCTTTTTACTTTATTACTTATCCTGATTTACCGTATTGGTGCACACATTGTATTACCCGGTATTGATCCCGCTGGCCTTGATCTGAATGCAGGCCAGGGCGGTATGCTTGGTATGATCGATATGTTTGCTGGTGGTGCTTTTTCACAGGCATCCATTTTTGCATTAGGCATCATGCCTTATATCTCTGCCTCAATTTTTATGCAGTTAATGACGGTGCTGGTTCCCCAGTTCCAGAAAATGCAGAAGGAAGGAGATAGCGGACGTAAAAAAATCAACCAGTGGACAAGATATTTAACCGTACTGGTAACAATCGTACAGGCATCTGCTTATGTAGCTTACCTGCGCCAGATGACGCAGCAAGGTGGAATGATTGAAAGCTTTACTCCTTATTTCTGGCTTACTTCTGTAATTGTTTTGACTGCCGGTACCATGTTCGTAATGTGGATGGGTGAAAAGATTACAGATAAAGGTTTAGGAAACGGTACTTCACTAATCATCATGATCGGTATCATTGCCCGTTTGCCACAAACTTTTGTCCAGGAGTTTGTTGCCAAATCTACCCGCACAGGTATGATCCTGGTTTTCATTATCGAAATTGCCATTCTTATTTTTATAGTAATGGGTTGTATCATGTTGATACAGGGTGTTCGTAAAATTCCGGTGAACTATGCCAAGCAGATTGTTGGTAACCGCCAGTTTACAGGTGCACGTCAATTCTTACCAATTAAAGTGAATAGCGCTGGTGTAATGCCGATCATCTTTGCGCAAGCAATTATGTTTTTACCAACCATGTTTTCTTTAACCGGTACAGAAACAGGGCAGGGTATTGCCGCCGTTTTTTCTGATCATAAGAATTTATGGTACATGGGAGTTTATGCCGCTGTTGTAATTGGTTTCACATTTTTATACACTGCTTTGATATTTAATCCTAAACAGATTTCTGATAACCTGAAACAGAATAATGGTTTTATCCCGGGTGTTAAACCAGGTCAGCCAACAACTGATTATATCGGTGCCATCATGGATAAGGTAACTTTACCAGGAGCCATATTACTTGCTTTCATTGGTATTTTACCGGGTATTGCAGAACGTTTAGGTGTAACACAAGGCTTCTCAACCTTCTTTGGCGGAACATCTTTGCTGATCATGGTTGGTGTTGTTTTGGATACATTGCAACAAGTGGAAACACAATTGATGATGAGACAATATGATGGTTTGATGAAAAGTGGCCGCATCCAGGGAAGGCAAACTGTAACTCAAACATCTGTTTAATAAATATTTTACATAACTGCAAAACCTGGCTGTTGCCGGGTTTTGTTGTTAATAAGCATTAGGTGATAGAAGGTTCCTGCTATGCCAGGAAAATTTAACACCCGCATTTTAAATACATTTGGCAACCTGATGATACATTATAAAACAAACGAAGAAGTAGAGATGATGCGTGTAAGCGCATTGCTTGTCAGTAAATCATTAACGGAAATAGCAAAGATCCTGAAGCCGGGGATTACAACATTGTACCTTGATAAAGTGATTGGAGAATTTATCCGTGATCATGATGCTGTTCCATCTTTTTTAAATTATAATGGTTATCCTTTTAACTCCTGTATTTCAGTGAATGAAGTGGTGGTTCATGGATTTCCAAATGGGCATGAATTGAAAGAAGGCGATGTTGTTTCCGTTGATGTGGGTGTTTACAAAAATGGCTGGCATGGTGATCATGCTTATAGTTTTGCCATTGGCGATCCTGGTAAAGAAAATATTCAATTAATAAAAGTTACCAAGGAAAGTTTATATAAAGGGATTGAAAAAGCGGTTGTGGGTAACCGTTTGGGTGATATTTCTTTTGCCATTTGGGAGCATACTGAAAAAAAATATGGTTATGGTGTAGTGAGAGAATTAGTAGGCCATGGGCTGGGAAAAGATATGCATGAAGATCCGCAGGTTCCCAACTATGGACGCCGGGGCACCGGACCTAAATTAAAAGAAGGTATGGTGCTGGCTATCGAACCCATGATCAATCTTGGTACAAAAGATGTATTTACTGAAAAGGATGGTTGGACGGTTAAAACAAAAGATCTGAAAACTTCTGTTCATTTTGAACATGATGTTTGCATTAGAAAGAATAAAGCGGATATACTATCTGATTACACGCCTATTGAAGCCGCTGAGAAAGCAAATCCTAATTTGTTTTCTGACTATTAAGTAAATAAAATATATTTTTTGTGAGGAAAAAACTGGTTGTGATAGGTGGAGGAGCGGCCGGTTTTTTTTGTGCGGTAAATGCGGCAAGATTAAATCCGTTGCTGGAAATTATCCTGCTGGAGAAATCATCCAAACTACTTTCCAAAGTAAAAGTTTCTGGCGGTGGAAGATGTAATGTAACCCATGCCTGTTTCGATATACCGGTTATGAGTAAGCGATATCCCCGGGGAACAAACTTTGTAAAAAAATCGTTTCACCAGTTTTTTACAACCGATACCATTCAATGGTTTAAAGAAAGGGGAGTGGAATTAAAGGCAGAAGCAGATGGCAGAATGTTTCCTGTTTCTGATTCTTCACAAACAATCATCAATTGTTTACTTTCAGAAGCTGATAAATATGGTGTAAAGATTAAGATGCTTGCCGAGGTTAAAAGTATTGAACCATTGCAGGATCAATTTAATATTCATTTACCCAATCAAACTTTAGTTGCAGATTACGTATGTGTAGCAAGCGGTGGATTCCCAAAAATTTCCATGTTCGATTGGCTGAAACATTTAGGCCATACTATTGAAGAACCTGTTCCATCTCTTTTTACATTTAATATGCCATCGCATCCCATCACCAAATTAATGGGCATAAGTGTTGAAAATGTGATTGTAAAAATCAGGGGATCAAAGTTACAGGAACAAGGTCCTTTGCTCATTACACACTGGGGACTCAGCGGTCCCGCAGTATTAAAATTAAGTGCCTGGGGCGCAAGAGAACTGAAATTAAGGAATTGGGAATTTGGTATCAGTGTTAACTGGCTGCCGGCTTATAACGAGGTATCGCTAAAGCAGGAATTTCTATCATTAAGATTCAGTATCGCTTCACAAAAAATAAGTCATAAAAATCCATTTGGTTTACCTGCCCGTTTGTGGGAATTTCTTTTGCAGCAATCTAAGATCAACCCGGATATTTCATGGTCCAATCTGCCGGCAAAAGAACAAAACATGCTGATCA
>CAMPGG010000111.1 GCA_946885335.1 uncultured Chitinophagaceae bacterium | reverse complement strand
ATAAAATCATATTGATCTTTAACAGCATCCAGCAGGTTTTTTAAAACCATTTCCCTGTTAGGATAATTGATCATTTCAATTTCGGCACCTACCAGGTCTATATGAGAAGGTATCAGATCAAGGTTAGGAATATCCGTTTTTAAAATAACATCTTTTGCGCCGGCATTATTCACCATGCAATCGTACAAACTATGTGTAACGTTATGCAGGTCGAAACCCACCCCGGTTGTACTGTTTGCCTGGGGGTCAGCATCCACCAATAAAGTTTTATACTCCAAAACAGCAAAACTTGCCGCCAGGTTAATAGCCGTGGTGGTTTTTCCTACTCCACCTTTCTGATTTGCAACTCCTATAATTTTTGGCATAATGGAAACCTAATGAATTTTTTTTACAGAGACGGTTTAGAGGCTGATTGTTTTACCAATACCTGGCAGGTGCAATGTCAACCCGGCATCTGCAAACATTTTTTTAGTTTTTTCGTGATCGATGACAATATATCCAAAAGTATCATAATGTACCCCTAAAATTTCGTTGCAATTGATCATTTTGGCTGCTTCAATAGCATCAGCAGGGCCCATTGTAAAATTGTCGCCAATCGGCAATACGGCAAAATTAAGTTTTGCCCATTTGGGTATTAACTGCATATCCATCGTGAGTGCCGTATCCCCACTGTTATAAAAATTACCTTCTTCAGAAAAAATAATAAACCCCATCGGGTTGCCGCCATAACTGCCATCAGGCAAACTGCTGGAATGCTGCGCCACTACACATTTTACTTCAAAGTCTTCAAAATCCCATCTTCCCCCGGTATTCATAGGGTGGGTGTTCTGAACACCATTTTTATTTAACCATTCATGAATTTCAAAATTACAGATCACTTTTGCTCCGGTGGCCTGGGCAATGGTAACACAATCCGCTATATGATCGCTGTGTCCATGTGTAAGTAATATATAGTCTGCTTCTATGTCGGCAATATTAATATGTTTAGCCAGTTCATTCGGGCTAATGAAAGGGTCAAACATTAATTTTTTGTTATTTACTTCAACCGAAAAACAAGCGTGTCCGTAAAAAGTTAGCTTCATTGTGGTAGTTTTACAGTCTTTTCATCAAATAAATTTTCATAGAATCCGGCAAAAATAAGTCTTCGATAGCTAAGATTTAAGGACAACTTATACCCGGTTGTATTGTTAATAGGGATCATGCATATGTACACCATCATTTCAGGCACTAACAGGAAGAATAACACCACCATTAGAATAGCTAAAATTTACCAGCAGGTTTTTAAGAGACATGGAATTGAGACTGACCTGCTTTCGCTGGTAGATATTTTTCCTGAAGCAGGTTCAGCATCATTTTTACAACTGGAAGAGCAATATTTGAAAAAAGCATCAAAATATATTTTTATAGCACCTGAATACAATGGCAGTATTCCGGGCATTTTAAAGTTATTGATTGACGAAGCTGATTGGAAAAGTTGCTGGAAAAATAAGAAGGCCATGCTGGTTGGGGTATCAACCGGGCGTGCCGGAAATTTAAGAGGTATGGATCATTTGGCCAGTATTCTGCATCATATGCACATGCAGGTGATGCCTTTTATGTTGCCTTTATCAAAAGTCAATGATATTTTAGATGATGAAGGAAATATTTCAGATCCTTCTACGATGAAAAATATCGAACAACAGGTAAAATCATTTATAGGGTTTTAAAATTTAATGTAATTGTATAATTATGGTGAATAGTTTTTTTTGGTGGATTATTATTGCTTTTATGATCCTGTTGGATATTTATGTTTTCCAGGCAGTAAAAATGGTTTCACAAACGGCAAGCGAAAAAGCAAGGCTGATCATTCATTCAATTTACTGGGGATTTGCGATCATTACCATTATTTGGATGGCATTGCTGCCTTTTATAAACCTGGATAATATGCCCAGGACTTTAAGGAGTACATTATTTGCCATCGTCATCGGGTTATTTTTTGCAAAGATTATTGCCTCCACTTTTTTCCTGGTCGATGATTTACGTCGTGGCATTCAGTGGGTGGCCGGGAAAATATTCTATCAAAATACAGAAGGCGAAAATATTTCAGAGGGTGGTATTTCCCGTTCTGCATTTTTAAGCTGGGCCGGGTTACTGATTGGCGGTGGCCTATTCACCTCACTGATCTATGGCTTCAACAATCGCTATCGTTACCAGGTAAAAAAGGTCAGCTTAAAATATCCCAATCTGCCAAATTCTTTCAGGGGATTAAAAGTTGTTCAGATATCCGATATACATGCAGGCAGTTTGAGCGATAAAGCAGCTGTTATGAAAGGAGTTGAGCAGATCATGGGGATGAATCCTGATTTAATTTTATTTACTGGCGACCTGGTGAATGACAGGGCATCTGAAATGGATGGCATGCAGGAGATTTTTTCGATGTTAAAAGCGCCGCTGGGTGTATTTTCCGTTTTGGGAAATCATGATTATGGTGATTATGCGCAATGGGAAAGCCTGGAAGCCAAAAGTCAGAACCTGGATAAACTGAAGAACATTCATGCTAATATGGGCTGGCGATTATTGTTGAATGAACATGTAGTGATTGAAAAGGAAAATGAGCAAATTGCCATTTTAGGGGTGGAAAATTGGAGTAATAAGGCAAGATTCCCCAAATATGGTGATTTATCCAAAGCATATTCAGGTTCATCACACCATCCATTTAAAATTCTTTTAAGCCATGATCCGTCTCATTGGGATGCGGAAGTAAGAACTGAGTATAATGATATTGACCTGATGCTAGCTGGCCACACGCACGGCATGCAATTTGGAGTAGAAATTCCCGGTTTCAGGTGGAGCCCGGTTCAGTATGTTTATAACCAATGGGCCGGTTTATATGAAAATAAACACCAGAAATTATACGTTAACCGTGGCCTGGGATTTATAGGATATCCCGGTCGGGTGGGCATTTTACCTGAAATTACCCTGATTGAATTGATTTAATCTGAGGAAAAAGTATAGCGATGGCATTAAACCTTTTATTGTTTAATAAGATCAGACTGCTTACATTTTTATCTACAGGTAAAAATGCAATGTTGTCCATTTTTAATCCACCCATTTTGAAAGCAATTATTTTATCTGGAATTTTATTGGCAGGGTCAATGCAGGTGTTTGCCCAAAAATCAAATGCTGATTCTGTTGTAAAAATTGGAACAGATCCGGCAATCAGTATTACGGAAGATGTGGATTATGATGAATTGTTTTCTGATTTTGCTTCCTTTTTAGATTCAATGATAATGCCCCGCAGTTATGTACTGGCCAGTGTGGCAGTAGCAAGTGGGCAATATGATTTTTCCGGGAGAAACAATGTACTGCTTGAATCATCCAAAAAATATACATTCATTCCAACACTTGCATATTTTCATAAAAATGGACTGGGTATAACGGGCACGGCTAACGTTATTAGTGAAAATGAAAAAATAAATCCTTATCAATTTTCCATCACACCATCTTACGATTATATAAAAAACCTGGATTTTGCTACCGGTATTAGTTATACCCGTCATTTTATAAAAGATTCCCTTACTTTCTATACTTCTCCATTGCAAAATGAATTATTTGGATATTTTTCTTATCGCAAATGGTGGGTTCGTCCATCCGTAGCCGTTAGTTATGGTTGGGGAAGCCGTTCAGCTTATGAAAAAAGAGAAGATTTTATCACTTCCCTGCGATTAAGAAGTACCGGTTATACTACAATAAGTTCCAATGAATCTATCAGTGACTTGTCGGTCATTACTTCATTGCGTCATGATTTTTATTGGCTGGAAGTATTAACTGGTAAGGATCATGTTAGATTTTCTCCCCAAATAAATTTTACCAGTGGTACACAGAAATTTGGATTTAACCAATCCTATGAGTCGTTTATTGGACCAGGCAACCGGGGTAAAGGAAATGGAAATGTTCAGTATAATTCTGATGAAGTTGAATTGAATGATGAAATGAAATTTCAACCACTTTCTGTTTCATTATTCCTGCGGGGTGAATATTCAATTGGTAAAATGTTTTTACAACCTTCGTTTCTCATAGGTTATTATTTACCTGCTACAGAGAAACCATTGAATACCTTATTTTCTGTTAATGCCGGGGTGATGTTTTAAACTTGTTAAGCTTTTTCTACTCTAAACACTTTAGAATAATAGTTAATGGAATTTAACAGCGCAGTTAATTTCATTGGCATTAATATTGAAAAATAATTTTAATAAAATGTCCGGCATCAAAATCCCAGCACAACTTTAAAATTTTTATTGAATGTTCCCGGTGATTTGAATGCGACAATTAAAAACCTTTAAAACAAAGAAACATGAAAACAAAGCTCTTAAGTCTGTTAGCTGTTCTTTTAGTTTCGCAAGCTGTGATGGCTCAATTTCATATTGGTGCAAAGGCTGGTGCAAACATTAATAAGATCGATGGTAAGTCATTTAAAGAAGAATTTAATTACGGGTATCATGTGGGTGGATTTGCTGAAATAGGTTTAAGCGATAAGTTCATGTTGCAACCCGAGGTTTTATTTAATCAATACAATACAACTGTTGACAGCAGTTTTAGAAATGTTTATCAAAATGCATTCAGGTCCGATCAAAGCAAAGTGAAATTAAGTTACCTGTCCATTCCTGTTTTATTAAATTATAAATTGGTTGGACCGGTATACCTGCAGGCAGGACCACAAATTGGAATTTTAATTGATCAGAATAAAGATCTTTTAGAAAATGGTGAAGAGGCATTTAAGAATGGAGATTTTTCCATGCTTGGTGGTGTTCATGTCAAGCTTAGCAAGTTCAGGGTAACAGGCAGGTATGTTGTTGGATTAAATAATATTAATGACATAGACAACCAGGATAAGTGGAAAAACCAGGCTATCCAGGTTTCTGTTGGATTAGCACTTTAATTTTATAATGTTGATATTGAAACCCCTTTCATTTCCGAAAGGGGTTTTCTTATTTAATTCTGTGTCCGGCTAACGGCATGAAACTTGACTACTATATATTCCTTAGTATTTTTACCTTTCACAAGGTTGAATGTGCCAATTTGACTAAATAAGATTTTATAAATGAGTTTTAAGAAAATGTTCCAGAAACAAGAAGATGAAATGGATTTTATACCCATCATTCCATTGAATGAGCATGATGGTGAAATGATGGATGATATTGACATTCCTGCTGAACTTCCCATATTACCATTACGAAACACGGTCCTTTTTCCAGGTGTGGTGTTGCCCATCACAGTAGGTCGGGATAAAAGTATAAAAGCCGTAACACATGCTTATAAGGCTGACAAATTGATAGGTGTTGTGGCGCAAAAAGACAGTTCTATTGAGGATCCTGAAATGAAGGACCTGGAAACAATTGGAACTATTGCCCGCATTGTTAAGCAAATAAAAATGCCTGATGGTGGAACCACGATCATCATCCAGGGTCGTTCAAGATTCCAGGTAAATGAAGTGACTTCAGAAGATCCATTTTTTAAGGCGAAAATTTCAGCGTTGGTTGAAGAAGAGGCGCCAAAGGATCCTGATTTTGATGCTTATGTCAGTAATATCAAAGAACTGGCTGCAGAAATTATCCAGTTATCTCCCAATATACCATCTGAGGCAACCATCATATTGCGCAATATTGAAAGTCCGGCATTTTTAATTCATTTTGTTTCCAGTAACCTGAATACAGATTTAAAAGAAAAACAAAAACTTTTAGAAATAAACAACATCCGCGAAAGAGCAAATTTGCTGATGGAATTGTTGCAAACTGAATTCCAGTTTGCCGAATTGAAAAATAAGGTTACCAATAAAACAAAAACTGAGCTTGATAAACAACAGCGTGATTATTTTTTACAGCAGCAATTAAAAAGCATCAAAGAAGAATTAGGCGGTGATACCAATGACCGCGAGATCAGGGATATGCAGAAAAAGGCCGATGAAAAAAAATGGCCTGATGCTGCCCGTGAGTTATTTAAAAAAGGCATTGAAAAACTGGAACGGATGCATCCGAGTACACCTGATTATTCAGTTGTATACAATCACCTGGATTTAATGCTGGATCTTCCCTGGCAATCTTACACAGAAGATTTATATGATCTGAAAAAAGCAAAAAAAGTTTTGGATCATGATCATTACGGAATGCAAAAAATCAAAGAGCGGATATTGGAATACCTGGCCGTTCTAAAATTAAAAGGTGATATGAAAAGTCCTATTCTTTGTTTTGTAGGACCTCCGGGAATTGGAAAAACATCTTTAGGAAAAAGTATAGCCAGTGCTATTAAAAGAAAATATGTAAGGTTAAGTTTAGGTGGATTGCATGATGAAGGAGAAATTCGTGGTCACCGGAAAACATATATCGGGGCCATGCCGGGTCGCATATTGCAATCCATTCGTAAAGCCAAAACATCAAACCCGGTAATGATATTGGATGAAATAGATAAGATCGGTAATGATTTTCGCGGTGATCCAAGCAGTGCGTTATTAGAAGTATTAGATCCTGAACAAAACAACAGTTTCTACGATAATTACCTGGAACTGGAATACGACCTCAGCAAAGTTTTATTTATTGCAACAGCTAACAACATTCAAAATATTCAACCCGCATTAAGGGACAGGTTAGAGATCATTGACCTGAGTGGTTATGCGGTTGAAGAAAAAATTGAAATAGCAAAAAGACATTTATTTCCGCGCCAGAAAGAATTACATGGTTTAAAAACCACCAATTTTAAAATCAGCGATAAGGTCCTGGAAAAAGTTATACAGGATTATACCCGCGAAAGTGGTGTGAGAGAATTGGATCGCCATTTAGCTGCTATTATGCGTTACCAGGCCAGGCAATTAGCCATGAAAGGAAATCTGAAACCAACAGTTACGGCTGCAGACATTGAAAAGATCCTGGGTAAGCCACGTCATAATAATGAATTATATAAAACGGCTACTATGCCGGGTGTTGCAATCGGTTTGGCATGGACTTATGTTGGTGGTGAAATTCTTTTTATTGAAACCACTTTGAGTGAAGGTAAGGGTGAAATGAAAATGACCGGTAACCTGGGTAATGTAATGAAAGAAAGTGCAACAACAGCATTGACCTATCTATTGTCGAATGCAAAGAAATTCAATATAGATGTTTCTCAATTTGAAAAAAAGACACTGCATGTGCATGTACCCGAAGGTGCTGTACCAAAAGATGGTCCAAGTGCCGGCATTACAATGATGACAGCAATAGCCTCTGCATTGACCGGGAAAAAAGTAAAATCTTACCTGGCAATGACGGGCGAAATAACATTACGTGGCCAGGTTTTGCCAGTGGGCGGAATAAAAGAAAAAGTGCTGGCAGCTAAGCGTGCAGGCATCAAAGAAATTATTCTTTGCTGGCAGAATGAAAGGGATGTGCAGGAAATTGAAACCGCCTTTATTAAAGGAGTCAGTTTTCATTATGTAAAAACAATGGGCCAGGTTTTGGAGATTGCTTTACAGAAATAAACGCGTATTATAAGTGGTAAGGAATTCATGGGGTATGAAATAATAATTGCATTTTTGCAAGGTGCCGCTGAAATTCCTTACCATAATTTTTTGGTTGATTTCTTTACCGACTTTTTCCCAAACACTTGGCGGTAATTCCATCTTCAATTTTTTAAAATTACCTAATGCCCCATCTCTTTCTGCTATGGGAGGGCTCAATACATCTTATGATGGCAATGATATTGGGCTGGCTTTTAACCAGCCGGCATTATTAAAGCCTGCAATGCATTCGCAACTGAATGCTTCCTTCAATGCTTTTTACGCCAGTACAAAAGCTTATCATTTATCTCTTGGTTATCATCATCCTCAAACAAAGACAACCTTCATGTATGGTGTCTTTTTTATGAATTATGGAAATGCTGTTGAAACAGATGCATCCGGAAATGTGTATGGTGAGTTTAATGCAAATGATTGGGTAATGCAAGTATCGGCCTCCCGCCAGTATTTAGATAAATGGAGATATGGATCAACTATCAAATTTATCAGTTCTAATTATGGGCAGTACAAATCAAATGGAATTGCGATTGATGTTGGTTTGGTATTCTCGGATACTGCTAAACTTTTTACAGCAGGATTGTTGGTTAAGAACATGGGCACACAATTAAAAAAATACAATGGTGCCGGTGGAGAAGATCTTCCATTTGATCTTCAACTTGGAGCGACTAAAAAATTGCCCAATGCTCCTTTTGCTTTTTCAATGACGCTGCATCATTTGCACCAATTTGATATCAGGTATGATGATACGGTTTATAATGCATTGAATGATTTTCAGCAAAATGGTAAAGGAAATTTTTTCTTCGATAAGATTTTCAGGCATGTAGTGATCGCTTCGCATATTTACCTGGGTAAAAATGTAGAAGCTACACTTGGTTACAATCATTTACGACGGAAAGAATTAAATATTGGCAGGGAGGGAAATGGGTTAAATGGTTTTTCTGCTGGTATAGGTATAATGGCTGGCAAATTCAATTTCCAGTATGCGCATGCCAGGTATCAAAATAATTCAGGTTATAATCACATCGGATTAATGCTCCATTTGAACAGGTTGGTCAATTTGAATTAAGTTGTAAACAACCTGGTTTGTGTTTGATCTTCTATTTTATTTTTTTGTGGCATCATGAGTTTTGAATAATACAAGGTTAACAGGAAAGGGCTTACTTCCCAATAATTAATGCGCATAATTAAAGCATTAAATATCAGGAAAAGTAAAAAAATAATGGCCAGTATCTTATCAAACTTCTTTGTAAAGAATCCCACACCAAAAAATAATTCTGACAACGTTGCAGCCCTGTAAAATAAAGAGCTGATGACAGGATGAGTGATCAACCAGTTGTAAATGTCGGCACGTACACTTTCTTCACCCGGAGCTGTTAATAAAGATTTGTGTTGTAATTGCAGCACGCCACTCATGGTCTCTGTATAAAAAAATCCCTGCTGTGTCAATTTCCAAATACCCGCAGAAAAAAAGAAGTACAGAAAATAATATCTTAATCCATTAAAAATAAACCAAAAGGTTTTGAGCGACTGACTGAGAAATAACAGTGGAAAAAATAACCAGGCAATATGTCCCTGCAATGAATTTGATGGATATGAGCAATAAATGGTTACATAACAAAAATTAACCAATAGCATAATAAGAGCCGTAATAAATGTAAAGCGTGGCTTTTTTATACATACCAGGTAATACAATAATGGAAGAATATAAAAAGCAACATCCGCCAGTAAAAGCCTCCAGCTGTCTTGCAGTAACCATTTGTGCAGGTTAGTCAGCATGACAAGCCAGGTAGTGAAATCAAGTGTAGTGAAAAAGAAGATCGGTTGCAATTGGTAAAGGAACATGCCATTGAACCATTTAAAAATCATTAACGCATAAAATACCAGGCAGTATTGCCTGATGATGCGCATTCTTATGGCTTCGGTTAATTGCATTGCTCAAAAAAATCTTTACTGTTGATCAACAGGTAACTTGCCTGATCATTTATTTGCAGGTATCTGTATTTACTGCTAAGAATTTCAATTTTATTTATATCTCTTCCAATGATGGATGAAAGCACTTTTTGGTAAGCTGATAAAAAATCAGCATTTGATAATTCTAAATAAAAAGATTTTTCATTTGACGGGATGTGGAAACGGGCAAGAAGTCTTTTGATATCTTCATGATAAAATGTTTTGCCTCTTTTATGCTGGCTGCAATAAAGTTCTATGGGTAAAACAATTTTATCCCATTGGGTGGCAGAAAAATCTTCTGCAGATAATTTCTCTCCATTTACAATTATTTCTGTTACGCTGATTTCCGGTTGAACTTTGAATGGCCCGGAATACATGCCAAAATGCATGAAGGGGGTGGCAACCATTCCTTGTTTGAAATTCAAAAATAATTGCACGATAATAAACAATACAAACCCCAGGAACAGCAGTTTGTTATGGTTATATAATTTTTGTAAAAACAATTCTATTATGTTGAATAGCGATACAGGCGTAAAAGAGTGCCTCGGCATTCCTCTCACATCATACTGACCGGGGTCTTCGACAACGCAAGAATGTTTAACCAGGGC
Source organism: uncultured Chitinophagaceae bacterium (assembly GCA_946885335.1). The sequence continues at coordinate 12 of CAMPGG010000111.1, read as the reverse complement.
TTTACAGCTGGT
>CAMPGG010000110.1 GCA_946885335.1 uncultured Chitinophagaceae bacterium | reverse complement strand
ACCAGTTTCATTCCGCATTTGGGGCAATTACCCGGAGACGTTTTTATTACCTCCGGGTGCATGGGGCAGGTATATTCCTTACGGACATGATCCTCATGATCATGATGAGAATGATTCATGATGCTGTTTTTTTATCCTGCGAGTCCGCCCTTCAGCACATGGCGAAGAGTAGAGACTCGCAGGTTAAGTATTTACTGAATGGTTTCTTTCACTTCACCACAGTTCATCATCTTGTCGCCGAAATAAGGATTGCGGATCTCTTTGGATGAACTGATCCAGGATGCGCCTTTATCATTAAAAGCCATCGGGCAATACTGCACATAAACTTCACCGTTAGACAGGCCGTCTTTTTTCAACAGCGTTATCATGGCATTGCTCATATCTTCGTAGTGCTTGCGCTGAACTTCCAGGTCACTGGCCGCGGTGATCTTTGACGCAGAAGATGCAATGGCTTCTGCACCACTCACTTCCTTAGCACCGGCTTCAATGGCATTGGCTGCAATTTTTGCTTCACCCATGTCACTGTTGGTAAGTGCTGTTGTCAAATGCACATAATGCTGGTAAACGGCATTCATTTTTTCGTCTTTCAAAACAGGGCTTGTGCTGGCAGTTGCCTGGGTTTCTTCTGTTTTCGCATGGTCGTGCCCGTCATGTTCACCCATTTCCCCTTTTGTTGCGGTATCATCACCACAGGCGGCTAAAAGAATAACTGCTGTAACCGGTACCATCTTTTTGATCAAGTGTTTCATTGTTTTTTGTTTTTGATTTTAAAATTTAATGATTATGTCCCGCCATGGGATCTTTTCCTTTTTTCAATACAAATTCGCTGTATAATAAATAGGCCCCCGAAGTGACCACTACATCACCAACAGATACGCCTTTAACAATCTCTACCCGGTTAAAATTATCGGCACCCGTTTCTACCATGGCTGGTGCAAATTTTCCTTCACTGATCTCCTTCCATACATGAGCGCCATTTTGATCACGAATAATAGCATCAACCGGCAAAGTGATTGCCCTGGATGTATTTGAAACCGGAATTTCTACCAATGCCTGCATACCTGCTTTTAACTGGTTACCGGGATTCGGAATGCTGCCACGAATAGTTAATAACTGGCTGCCGGTTTGTAATGCAGGCGCAATGAATTCAACACGCATGGTTTGCTGATCCAGGTTACTGCCTGCTATGCTAACATTCACCCGGTCACCCTTTTTGACCAGGCTGGCTTCTGCAGGATAAAGATCTGCTTCAACCCAGATATTGTTATATCCTTCTACCCGCAAAATTGCGGAACCCTCCCCTACATACTGGCCTTCAGTAACAAACATTTCTGCCACCACCCCATCTACCGGTGATGCATAGCTGATAAAAGGACTGGTTTGTTTTTTGTTTCTTAGTTGCTGTAACTGTCCCTCCGTTTGTCCATACAACAACAATTTTTGCCTGGCACCATCAGCCAGTTGACGAAACTTATCATCATTTGGGAATGCCGCAACCTGCGCCAGTGCAATTAAATATTCCTGTTGCAATGCGGCCAGTTGTTCCGAATAAATAGTATACAAGGTCTGACCCTTACGGACAGCCACACCCGTTTCTTTTACAAATAAATTTTCCAGCCTGCCGGCTACCCGGCTGCTGACGAATTCGGTTTGTTCCGGGTTAACCACCAGTCTTCCATTTAATTGTTTAAAGGAAGAAAATGATCCTTCTTTGATAGTATCCGTTGTTACATTAGCCAAAGCTCTTTGCGATTCATTTAAAGTAAGGTTATCAGACACATTTGTTTTATCGAATGGTACAAGGTCCATGCCGCAAACAGGACAGGTGCCCGGCTTTTCACTGATGATCTGCGGGTGCATCGGGCAGGTATAGGTTAGTTTTTTTTCAGCTGCCGTTACCTCTGTTTCTTCCTTGCTTTTGCAGGATGAAAAAAATCCCGTTGCTAAAACAGTCCCAATAAAAATAAATACGATTGATAATCTTGTGCTCATGGTTCACTGTTTGTTTGTAAACGGATAAAACTTTCACTGTCAACCAGGAAATTTGCATTCTTTGCAATCTGCCAACCTGCAATACGATCCAACACTTCCACCAACCCATTGATGCGTATACCTGTTTTTATTTTTGTTGGAATAAATACAGCGCCCTCTTTTTTAAATACCACAGATTGTTGTCCCAGTTGAAGGACCGCATTTTCGGGCAACCAGGATGCGCCGATTTTCACTACCGGGATATTGGCTGTAACCAATTGACCCGGTTGCAAATTTGTATTGCTTAAATACATTCGGGCAATGGTAAAGTATTGTCCGTTGCGTTGGGTTGGTTCTACCAAACCAATTGTACCTGCCTGTACATTCTTTGGATCGGCCATGGTGTGGTAAACAACTTTTTGCCCACGTTTCACTTCAGTTGCCAAAGAAGGATCAAGTGAAAATTCAGCCACCATATTATTAGCCTGGTAAATAGTAAAAATGGTTTCTCCGTTTCCAACATACTGACCTTCCCTAATTAAAACGGGTGATTGATTAACCTGAGGTTGTTGTGTTGCAGATGTTAGATTTGAGTTGGATGATGATCCACTCATTCCAACCATGCCACCGGATGATGATGAAGCAACTGGTACCGGGTTGCTGCCGGAATTCTGATCCAGATTTTTTTCAACAATATAACCGCTTGCAGGACTGAAAACCGGAACCCTGTACAATGGTTTACCTGTTCTTAAAACCTGCGCAATCTGTGCAGGTTGCATGCCTAATAAGCTCAGTCTTTGTTTGGCTCTATCAAGCATTGCTTTTTCATTACCCAACCTGGAGAGGTAAATTAATTCACGTTGAGCTGCTGCAAGATCAGGCGAATAAATTTCCATCACTAATTGCCCTTTGCTGATGGGTTGAAAATTATATTTCACATACATTCTTTCAATTCTTCCTGCTACCCGGCTTGCTACTGTTTCCTGCTTCCGGGTATCATATGTGATTACACCTTGCACCGGAATGGAGAATATTCGGGTACCGCTTTCCACTTCAATGGTTGGCATAGAGGCAATCACCTGTTCATTAACGGGTTTTAATAATGGTAACAAATTACTGTCAACCGATCCGCCATGAGCTTTATTTACCGGTACCAGGTCCATCCCGCAAATGGGACAGGTACCCGGTTCATTTTTGATGATCTGCGGGTGCATGGGACAGGTATAAGTTGTCTCACCGGCATGATCATGCGCAACATCATTACCTGGTTTCTGTTTGCACGAAAACAGCAATACCAGCACCAGCAGTGAAATAATCAAGTTACCTGTATAATTCCTTTTCATAATCAACGATCATTTGATATAATTTTTGTTTTTCATCCAGCAGGTCGATCTGCATCATGTTCAATGCTTCCCAATTGCTTATCAGTTCCGTGATGGATAATTTATTTTCCTGGTAGGTTAAAAAACTGGCATCGAAGGTTTTTTGCAAGGCAGGTATCACTTTATCTTCCATCGCTTTTATTCTTCTTTGCATTGTTTGAATTTCTGCCTGCATGCCATAGAGCATGCCTTGTGTTTCCTGTAACATGGCCGACCGCTCCTGCTCCATGGCTTCAATATCATATTGCATGGAACGGATACCGGACTGGTACATTTTTTTTGACCAGGGCGCTATCGGTATGCTGATCATTCCCATAATACCAAATGCCTGCGGCATCATGGAACTCAATGGCGACATATGATCAAATTGTATTTTAAAATCAGGCTTTCGTTCCATCTTCATCGATTCAATATTGTATTGCATGGAACGGATGCTTTCATTCATTCTTAATATATCTTTTCTTTGTATGGCAAGATTAGCCGTATCATATAAAGCAACAGGAGTAAAACCCGGTTCATAACTTGTATCAATGATGAAATCAAAATTTCCTTCGCGGTTCATCAAAGCATTGAGATAAGCCTTTGCCTTTGCAATTTCCGCTTCCGGCATGGTGAGCATGTTGCGATTTTTTTCTATCTCCGCTTCGGCCCTGAAAACCATATTCAACTGCGATTGATTATAAGGATAACGGACTTCTTCAATCTTCTTCATCATTTCCAAAACCGATTCATTTTTTTGAATGATCCTGATTTTCTGTAAAGCAATCAGCCAGTTATAATATTGTCTTTTTGCCTGCGCCTTAAAATCATTCAGCGTAATATCTCTTGTAGCTGTTTCAATATTTCCCTGCGATTCAATATAATTTTTTCGTGCCTGTAACTTTGACCTGTTCGGTATTTCCTGCTCCAGTCTTAGCATTAGTGAACCCTTATCAGCATCCATTACATCCTGGAAAGGATATGGCGTCATAAAAGTTCCGAGACCTGCCATTGGGGGCATCCAGGCCGTTGCAGCATCCGCCCTGTATTTATAACTCTCCGCTTTTAATGCATAGGTTTTCAACAAAATATTATTGCTGTCAATTTTCTGAAAGATCTCCTGCAATGTCAGCACTTCATTTTGTGCAGAAACGCTGAATGGAAATAATAAGATCAGCCAAAATAATTTTTTAATGTTTTGCATCATACACCTCCAGTTTTCCATGTTTGCGTAATTCATATTCTTTGTTCATTAAAAATATCAGCGGTGTAACCAAAAGAATATGGATAGCCGAAGTAAATACACCGCCGATCATGGGAAGTACGATCGGTTTCATTACATCCGTTCCAACTCCTGTGGCCCATAATACCGGCACCAAACCAAATAAGGAAACACATACGGTCATGATTTTAGGACGTAATCTTTTTGCAGCACCGTGAATCACATATTCTTTCAGATCTGCCTTTGTAATAGTTTCACTTGAATTCCCTTTTTTCGCGATCAGTTGCGCCATTGCATCATTCAAATAAATGACCATGACGATACCCGTTTCAACCGCAATACCAAACAAGGCGATAAAACCAACGGCCACACCAACAGATAAATTAACGCCCCAGAAATAAATGATATAAGCACCACCGATCAATGCAAATGGTATAGTGATCAAACTCAGGAAAGCTTCCCGAACGGAATTAAATGCAAAATATAATGAGAAGAAAATGATCAGCAGTACGACAGGTGCAATCCACATTAATGTTTGTTGTCCCCTGATCAGGTTTTCATATTGTCCGCTCCACTCTAAAAAATATCCTTCCGGCAAAATACCTTGTTCGCTATTCAGGTTTGCCATGGCTTCTTCCACGGTGCTTCCCAAATCACGATCTCTTACATTGAATAAAACAGCGCCACGTAATAATGCGTTTTCAGAATTGATCATCGGCGGACCGTCCTCAAAACGGATATCAGCTACGGAACCCAGCGGCACTTCACCAAAGCCCGGGGATATTAATGGAATTCTTTTGATCTGTTCCACGCTGTTGCGGTAATCCTGCGCCAACCTAACGTTGATGGAGAACCGCTGCCGCCCTTCTACGGTCTGGCCAATGGGCGAACCACCCAAAGCTGTTTCAACAACCTGGTTTACATCATCCACATTTAAACCATAACGTCCGAGTTCTGTACGCCTAACATCAATGGCCAAATATTTACCGCCCGTGATGGGCTCAACATACAGGTCCGCAATACCAGGTGTTCCTTCCAGTGCCGTTTTTACTCTTTCAGAAACAGCAGCAATGGTATCCAGGTTTTGTCCGTAAACTTTAACGCCAACGTCTGTACGAATTCCCGTTGCCAGCATGTTAATGCGATTGATGATCGGTTGTGTCCATCCATTTACCACCCCGGGAATTTGCAATTTTGTATCCAGTTCATTGATGATATCCGCTTTAGTGATTCCGGGTCGCCATTCTTCAGCAGGTTTTAACATGATGATGGTTTCAATCATGCTGATAGGTGAATTATCGGTTGCCGTACTGGCACGTCCCGCTTTACCCAACACTTTATCCACTTCCGGAACAGACTTAATAATTTTATCCTGCACCTGCAAAATTCTTTTTGCCTCCGCATTGGAAATATCGGGAAGCGTAACCGGCATAAACAAAATGCTTTGTTCATCCAGCGGTGGCATGAACTCCGTTCCCAAACTCCTGATCAATGGAATAGAAATAATTAATGCAAGAATATTTATCGCCAATGTTGTTTTGCGCCATTTAAGCACCCAACGGATGATGGGTGTATAAATTTTTTCCAATCCACGATTTACAGGGTTCGCATTATCGGGCCTGAATTTTCCTTTCATAAAAAACGAGATCAGTACCGGCGCCAGCGTTAATACCAGGATAGCATCCACGATCATGATAAAGGTTTTGGTATAAGCAACCGGGTGAAACATTTTTCCTTCCTGGCCTGTGAGCATGAACACAGGCAGAAAAGATGTAATGATGATCACCGTTGCAAAGAAAACCCCACGCGAAACCTGCTTGCTCGATTTTTCAATCACAGCCAGTCTTTCTTCTTCGGTGATCCAGTTCTCCTTTGGTTTTTTATTTTTTTTGAACCACTTCATGATTGCGATGGATTTTTTTGTTCTTCTTCCCAAACAGCATATCGTTCCGCCAAATGTTTATATGCATTTTCACTCATGATGATACCATTGTCCACGATCACACCAATAGCCAGTGCAATACCAGTGAGCGACATGATGTTTGATGAGATATCAAATGCATTCAATAAAATAAAACTGATGGCGATGGTAATTGGGATCTGGATGATGATACTTAATGCACTGCGCCAGTGAAAAAGAAAAATAATGACGATGAGCGATACAACGATCATCTCTTCGATCAATGTTGTTTTAATAGATGAAATGGATTGTTTGATCAGTTCGCCTCGGTCATAAACAATATCAAACTTAACACCGCCGGGTAAACCTTTGGCAACCTCCAGCATTTTAGCTTTTACATTTTCAATTACTTCTTCCGCATTCTCACCATAACGCATTACTACAATACCTCCCACTACTTCACCTTCACCATCCTGGTCAAAAATGCCCAGCCTGGTTTCACCGGTCATTTGTACAGTGGCAATATCTGAAACACGTACAGCAATTCCATTTGGTGCAGCAAGCGTAATGTTTGAAATTTCTTCAGCGGATTTTAAATAGCCGGAAGTTTTGATCACATAACCGATATCACTCAGTTCAAATTTTCTTCCGCCACTTTCATTGTTGTTTGACCGGATTGCATTGATCACATTACCAACCGACAAATTGTAGTACAATAATTTATTGGGATCCAATGTAACCTGGTACTGTTTCTGGAAACCTCCGAATGAAGCGATTTCGGAAACACCTTTTACATTTTGCAGACCGAATTTGATGTACCAATCCTGCAAGGCTCTTTGTTCACCTAGATCCATGTTAGGTGCATCCAGTGTGTACCAGAGAATATGCCCAACGCCTGTTCCATCGGGACCCAGTTGCGGTGTGACATTTTCAGGCAGGTTCCTGGAAATGGTGCTGAGTCTTTCAAGTACTCTTTCCCTTGCCCAGTAAATATCCACATCATCTTCAAAGATCACGTAGATAAAACTCATTCCAAACATGGATGAACCCCGCACATATTTAATGCGTGGCAATCCCTGCAGGTTTGTGACAAGCGGGTAGGTTACCTGGTCTTCTATTAACTGAGGTCCGCGACCCATCCACTCCGTAAATACGATCACCTGGTTTTCGGACAGATCAGGAATGGCATCAATGGGATTATTCTTTACGGAATAAACACCCCAAATAAAAAATGCAGCAACCAATGCTAATACAATAAACCTGTTACGTAACGACCATTCAATTATGCGATGTACCATGTTCGCGTTTGATTAATGGTGAACTTTATGTTTCGGTTCTTCTCGTAAAGCACTTTCTTTTTTTCTTTCGTAATGGCAGCAGCCCGGTAATTGATCATACACTTTATCATCAGCCTTATACTTTTCCGTATCATGACCTACAGCAGCTATTTTTTGCTGGATGACATCGTTGGTAATTGTGGCGGGATTATAAGTAACGGTTAACATTTTTGTATCAACATCCCAAACGGCGGATGAAATCCCATCGATCTTTAATGTTTTCTGAATGCGGTTTTTACACATACCGCATTCACCATATACTTTAATGGTATCGGTTTTTTCAGTTGTTGTTTGGGCAAATAATGTTGAACTGATCATTGCGAATATTGCAATAAGCATGAATCTTAGAGATTGCATAATGTATATTTTATGTATGAAGAGATGTAATGAAACGGCAGCAGAATGCCTTTCCGGCATATAAAACCGGCAACAGAGAAAGAAATATCAAATACGGAAAACGTTATTACGAATGTAGATAGGAATGCTCCCTTTTCCGGGCGGAGCGTTGCTTACAGGGTGTTTCTCAGTAACTGTAGCCAAATGAAAGTTGAGCGGTTTTTCAAAATACAATGTTGATAATGCATCATCCAATTGCAAAACCGGAAATGAAGATGCTGTTATCTTATGCTCATTATCAATTTTAAATTGTTTGTGTTCATCCTTGCAGCATCCATTATCATCATCACCGGACTTTTCCATTCCGCATTTGCCGCATTGCTTGTCATCATTGTGCCAGAAGCTTTTATCAACCATTTTGCCCATGCAATAATGCATGTGTACAGTGGCGCCCGTGGTAGATGCCAGGTAAAAAATGGTCAATATGAATGCCAGCAATTTTTTCACTTCAACGCAAAGGTATTATTAAAAAACGCTTTAGTGTTACACAATTATGGTAAAAAGTTACAATTTATTGTGATCAATCAAGCATTTTATATTTATCCGGAACTAATAAATACAAAACATGTATTAAGGCTCTATATGGAGATTTTAATTTTGCAGCTCATTTATTTTTGCTTTCATTTCCGCAATTTCTTCTTCCTGGGCTTTAATGATCTCTTCTGATAACTTTTTTACATCCGGATCCTGGATGTTTGCTTTTTTACTGGTAAGAATGGCTGAAGAATGATGCGGTATCATTGCTTTCATGTATTGAACATCATTTATGGGTGTTTGTGTACGTAATGCAGCCAGGGTTAAAATAAAAACAGCTATGCTTGCAGTTATTATCCCGGCATTCATTTTTTTGTTGGGATACATTTTACCCATCATCAGGATCATAACGACAGCCATTGGTGCTACCATCAATATGGCCATATACATACGGGTGATGCTAGTATAATAATGACTAAACTCTGTAATATTCAGGAACATAACCAGGTACATGATAAAAAATGAAATGATCAGCGTCAGCATTAACTTCTTATACATAACTATTGTTTTATTTTATTAAAGTTTTATTTGTCGTGGATTGATGTTTACCGGATGTAAATAAATTTAACGAAAATCATGCCCCCAGGTATTGGATTCAGTTTACAGTCAGTGCCAGATTGTTTTGCAAAGCTTAACTATCAGCTTAATTGATGATGACCATCATTGTTATTTAGAAACAAAGATCCTTTCTTCATATCTGCAAAATATGAATAATGGCACGCAAAAGTTTGCTCTTAACCGGGATCATTGCAATGTTTTGGTATGCAGTTATTAATATCATTGTAGCGATGCAATATCCTGGCTACGACGTTACAACACAAACAGTAAGTGAACTCTCGGCAATAGACTCTCCCACCCGAAATTTATGGGTGCTTCTCTGTACGTTCTATTCACTTTTATTTATCGCTTTTGGTATCGGCGTTCTGTTAACATCAAATGGAAATAAAAAACTGCAGGTAGTTGCAGCCGTTATAATGCTGGATGGACTGATTGGATTTTATTGGCCACCTATGCATCAGCGTGAAGTGCTTGCTGCCGGTGGCGGAAGCATTTCAGATACACTTCACATTGCGTGGACTTTTATACATCTTGTTTTGATGCTGTTGATGATCGGCTTTGGTGCAGCAGTTTTTGGAAAATCGTTCAAAATATTTTCCATTTTTATTGTTTTGATTTTCATCGTATTTGGCATATTGACGGCAAATGAAAGCCCTGGCCTGGATGCCGGTTTGCCAACGCCTTATATCGGGATCTGGGAACGTATAAACATCGGCGCCTATATGCTTTGGATTGTGGTGTTTACCATTATGCTATTCAAAAGAGAAAAGATGTACATCGCAACAAATGCTATGTAAAAACCATGAATTACAATTCATTTCCTA
>CAMPGG010000109.1 GCA_946885335.1 uncultured Chitinophagaceae bacterium | reverse complement strand
GCAATAGCCTGGAAAACATCTCTTCTCAAGAATTGTATTTTTTAACGTGAAACCAATCGGTTGCAAATATATGTGCAATTAATCGGTTGCGCAAATTTTATTTTACTTATCGCATTTAATTGTATTATCAAAAATTTAAGTGGGGAGATTCGTAATATATTTTGTGGACATTCAGATTTATGGCCAACAGGTAAATTAATATTTAAAAACTGATGTATAAAGTTTTCAGTTTGAACATATTACTTCAAGCATACCTTATCCATCCAGCTAATTAAATTAATTAAGTAAATGTAAAAGACAATTACCCGTGGTAAACAGCGGTGTATGTTATTTTTCTGTGGATTACTTTAGAATAACTCAAAGCAGCATTTAACTAATTTAAAGTATCTATTCAAACAGCCACCACTAGTTTAAAAATGGAAACATTCTACCAAACACTGCAAATAATTTATAAAATTGTTATGCAGGATGCCGATCCAACAACTTTTCCCTGCACCTACAGGGATATTATTTTAAAAAGTCCTCATGATACTTCGATTATCCAGGAACACCTGGATATCCTGGCTGCCGAAGAAATGTTATTGGTTAAAAAATTAGATCGTCCCGTGTTTTGTATTACGAATAAGGGCATAGACAAAATGAAAAGTTTAACCTGGAACCAAAATGTAAATGCTGAAGAATATTTTAGTTGATTTCTAATACAAAAATTCTCACACGATAAATACAGATGCACATTCTATTTAGGTTATCCAAATTTTGTATTATTTACCTTTCATTAGCATTCGTTTCATCTTCTTGAATTTGCCGATCACTGTTATGCTTCTTTCAAAACGACTTCTACTGGCAATTCTTTTTTATATGACGAAATCAATTGCGCAACCAAAGCAGTCCACCCGGTTTGGTGGCTGGCTCCCAAACCCATTCCTGTGTCACCATTAAAATATTCATAGAAAAGAATGAGGTCTTTATTTTCTTTCCATTGATAAAACCAATTATATGGTCCATAAATGCTTCTATTACCATCAGCATCTTTTTCAAATAAATGAATCACTTTTTTGGTCAGTTCTTGTGCCACCTGGCAAAGATTGATTTGATTACCTGACCGCGTTGGATATTCAATCAAAAAAGTATCCCCATAAAATTTGCCATATTTTTTTAATGATTCGATGATAAGAAAATTGATAGGTATCCAAACAGGACCTCTCCAGTTTGAATTTCCACCAAAAATCTCTGAAGTAGAATCGCCGGGATTATAACTGATGGTGTGTTCGCTTCCATGCACATGAACTGAATAGGGGTGATCCAGGTGGTATTTGGACAAGGCCCTGATTCCTCCGGGTGATAAAAATTCATTTTCATCCAGTAATCGTTCAAGCAAATATGCCAGCCTGTCTTTTTTTATCAGGGAAAGAAGGATCTCTTCCTGGTCACCTCTTTCCTCATTGGGCCAAAACTTATTATTCTTTTTTCGGTATGCTTCAAATTCCGTAATTCTTTTTTTGAATGTTGGCAGTTGGTTAAGCGTTGATTTGTTGATTGTAGAAACGGCATACAGGGAAGTTAATCCTACGATAGATTTTATCTTGAGTTGTATTGGTTCTGAACCAAGAATGGAAAGTACATCATAGAAAAATTTATCATCATTATTCCACAGGTGATGTTCATTTAAAGCTTCTGCAATCAAAATGAAATGTTCAAAAAATTTGATGGCCATATCTTCAAAAGATTCATCCGTCACTGCAATTTCTAATGCCATATCCATCATATCCAGTGCATATGCACCCATCCAGCTAGTGCCATCCGCCTGTTCAAGGTGCATATTCTCCCCATGAAAACTCCGGTTAAAAACACCAATATTATCTAACCCAAGAAAACCGCCTTCAAAAATATTATTTCCATTTTTGTCTTTTCGGTTAATCCACCACGTGAAATTGATCAGCAGTTTTTGAAAGATCTTTTTTAAAAAAATAATATCACCCTTGCCATGTTTATTTTTTTCAATTTTATATACTTCCATCGCTGCCCAGGCATGAACAGGAGGATTTACATCACTGAAATTCCATTCATAGGCAGGTAACTGACCATCCGGTTTCATATATGATTCCTGCATGATCAGCAATAATTGTTTTTTGGCAAAGTCCGGATCTACATCTGCCATGGCAATGCATTGAAATGCAAGATCCCAGGCTGCATACCAGGGATATTCCCATTTATCCGGCATCGAGATTACATCATTGTTTCTTAGATGATGCCAGTCATGATTACGTCCAAGTAATCTTGAAGGCGTTACAGGCGTAATTCCATCACTTTTCTTCAGCCACGTTTCAATATCAAAAGCATAAAATTGTTTGTTCCATAAAAGGCCGGCAATGGCTTGTCTTAAAATATTATTTAAACTTTCATTGCCTTTTTTGGGAAGAATTGATTCGTAAAATTCGTCCGCTTTCTTTTTTTCATGCTCAAATATATCTGCTATATCCAGGTCGAAAGCATGATCAAGTTTTTTATCTGATAAGCGGCAATAAATTGTTTTCGTTTCGCCCGCTGCGATTTTTATGTTGTATACACAGGCAAATTTGGTTCCTGTTTGCATGGGCGTATTACCAGGGTATTCATTTTTTATGATGATATCATGAAACAAATCCTTGGTATAAAGGCTATCATTTTTTTCACCCTTTAATTTGAAATTATTGGTTTCATTATTGGTAAAGAGTAATCGATCCGGTTCATTGAAATAAAAATAATAATCACCAGATTTTTCATGAGATGCTTTTACCACACCAACACTTTCTGTATTAATGACCGGTTGATTGTGTAAATTATTTTGCATGGCTTGCCGGGAAAACCAAAGTGTGGGTAATAAAGTAATATTTGCCGGTCTGCGGTACCTGTTGGTAATATTGATTCTGATACAAATGTCAGCAGTTGATTTTTTTGCATAGGCAATGTTAACATCGAAATAGCGGTGATGGTCAAAAACACCAGAATCAAGGATTTCATATTCCGGTTCAAGCCTGCTTCTTTTTTGATTTTCCTCTTTCAATTTTTCATAAGGAAAACTTTGTTGCGGGTACTTGTACAAGTATTCCATGTAGGCATGTGAAGGAACATTATCAAGATAATAATATAATTCTTTAACGTCTTCTCCATGGTTACCTTCTCCATTGTGTAATCCAAACAGGCGTTCTTTGAGTATTTCATCTTTTCCATTCCATAGTGCCAATGAAAAACAAAGATTTTGAAAACGATCTGATATACCTGCCAGCCCATCTTCTCCCCACTGATACGCCCGGAAATGTGCATGCTCAAATGGAAAGTATTTCCAGGCATCTCCATCCAGGCTGTAATCTTCCCGCACCGTGCCCCACTGGCGCTCACTCAGGTAGGGCCCCCACAAAGGGGTCGGGTTATTTTTTGTATTATCTGGACTTGAAGACATGTTTCCTTAATGAATTTTTGTTTATTTATTTTTAGTTGACCGCGCAAGAAAAACGATGAATATACCAATGAAAGCTATCAACAAAAAAGCAAATTGAAGGTTTAAAAATCCGGCAACCAGTCCAATCAACGGAGGTCCTGCCAGGAAGCCAAGAAATCCAATGCTGGAAACAGCAGCGAGTGCCATGCCGGGTGATTGACTGTTTTTTCCTGATTGACTATATACCAATGGTATGACAGAAGATACACCAAATCCTACTATTAAAAATCCTGTTATGGCCGGTACCAAATAAGGAAAGATGATGGCTATTAAAAGGCCGGTAGCGATCAACGATCCGCTGAGATAAAGTGTTTTTTGAAAACCGAGTTTATTAACAGCCCAATCAGATATAAATCGGCCGGTAGCCATAGACAACATAAAAGCGGCATAACCCATACCAATAAACGATTTATCGGCTGCAACAACTTTTTTAAAATAAATGCCACTCCAGTCAAACATGGCTCCTTCGCAGATCATACAGAAAAAAGCAATTATCCCCAACCGCATTAAAGTTTTATCAGGTTTAATAAATAATCGGGTGCTTGTACTTTTTTGATCGGTATCAGGCAATAAATACCGGTAGGTTAAAGCAAGAGCAGCTGTTATAGTAGCCGCTATCAATAAAAAATGATTAACTGGCATTATTTCTTCACCAATCATCATACTGCCGATCCAGGCAGCTACAAATCCGGCCAGGCTCCATAAGCCATGCAGGGAAGCCATAATATTTTTTTTATAACGGGATTCGACAATAACCGCTTGTGTATTGATGGCAATATTTGAAACATTGCCCACCATACCAAAGAGAACCAGGCTGCCAACGAGTAGGGCAACTGAATTGGCAAGCCCTATAAATACGAGGAAAAGGCTATAAAACAGCAGCGCATTGGCAGCAACCCGGCGGCTGCCATATTTTGAAACAAGCCACCCGGAAAAAGGAACACTGATCATTGAACCAACAGGTAACGCGAACAACACCATGCCAAGAGCAACATCCGACAAGCCAATGGCTTGTTGAATACTGGGAATGCGTGAAGCCCAACTTGCAAAACTTAATCCCTGCAGGAAAAAAAGGCAACTAACAGCTAAACGGTAAGTTCTGTTGGTTTTATTAATGGAAAGAATTAATTCCGCCATAACACTTTTAATTTTCTTGATTAATCACTGGTTTAATTTTTTCCATATAGCGATTAACAATCGAAAGTTGTTTGGCGTATGCAATTGTATTGAACGACCAAATAAGGCCAGCTGAATTTCTAATGCACAAGTTATGCCATATTTGTTTAAACGATTCAACTTTTAACCCGGTTAACATAAAGATCACATTACCTGTTAAGTTAAAGGTATTGTGTAATGATAAAAAAAATGTCCGCTGTAGAAACAGCGGACCGCTTTAACGATTGCTTGCTATATGAAAAAATTGATCCGGATTTATTGTGAATCCATGATCAGCACAAAAATAAACAATTTGTTTAAACGTTTCAACAAATCGCCTGTTTTATGAAAATATTTGATTTTGATAAGCATAATAGATTGTTTAAATCTTTTATGATAAGCAGGTTTATTAACTTCGGGGCTACAGTATGAAAAAGGTTTCACTAAAAGATATTGCGGAAAGAGTAGGGGTTTCAATAACCCTGGTTTCCTATGTTTTAAATAATCGGTTTAAGGACAGGATAAATAAAGAAGTTGCGCAAAAAATCAGGGATACCGCAGAAAAATTGAATTACCGGCCCAACCAGATTGCTAAAAGCCTGAAAACGAAAAAGACTTATACCTTAGGGTTAGTTGTGGCGGATATTGCCAATCCATTTTTTTCTTCACTGGCACGCATAATTGAAGATGAGGCGGAAAAATATAATTATACAGTGATTTTCGGAAGTTCTGATGAAAGCGCTGAACGCTCCAAAAAATTGATCGATGTTTTCCTGGATCACCAGGTAGACGGTCTCATAATTGCACCAGCAGAAAATGATGAACCTGTCATTGAAAAACTTCGCAAAACAAAAATCCCTTTTGTATTAATTGACAGGTATTTTCCGGGGTTGAATGTAAGCTATGTGGCGGTTAATAATTTTAATGCAACCTTCCAGGGGATCAATCATTTAATTGACCGGGGTTATTCAAAAATAGGTATGATCGGTTTTAAAACTAAACTGGTTCATTTAAAGGATCGCAAAGCCGGGTACAAAGCGGCTTTAAAAAAGGGGAAAATAGTTTTTAATAAAAACTGGTTGAAAGAAGTTGAAGTAGACGAACCAAACATGGGTGAGGTGGAAAATGCTATTCATGATTTACTTACCCAACCTGAACCGGTTGATGCTATTTTTTTTGCAAGTAATAAAGTGTCTACCGCGGGCTTAAAATATATCAATACATTAAGTATCCATATCCCTAAAGACTTAGCCATTCTTACGTTTGATGAATCCGATGCTACGGAAATATTTTATTCCCGGCTTTCTCATATCCGGCAGCCTTTACTTGAAATGGGTACAGAAGCTGTCAATATTTTATTTGAAAAAATCAGCAACAAAAAGAAAATTACTCAAAGGGTTTTGCAGGCACAATTAGTTGTCGGGAAATCTACACCAATAAAAAAATAAAAATTTTGCATCGTGCAGCAAAAACTTAAGTTGTGTGATTCATTGATTTTTAAAACTTAATGCAGCACTTCATCCACTTCAATATCTCCTTTATCGTTTTTTGGTTTGCGATAATCATGCTTGATTTTTTGTTCAAATTCATTTTTGTCTTTTAAGTTTCGCCTGATCATAAATATGATTAGCGCTATGGCTGCAATGCCCAGGCATATCATGATGAATATGTTCATAACCGGATTATTAAAATAAATAGAGGAAATCTTCTAACCTTAGTACGTTTTATTTATACAAATTTCAGCAAAATAAGATTTGGCTGACTGCTCGGTTTTAACCTGGAAAATGAATATTTTTACTCAAGTGGTAAATGTGCCTGGTTACTGCCAGTATTTATGCCCTAACTAATCTTATATGGTGCTTCAATTAAAGCCCGGTGAAAAAATCTTCAGGATATCCCTGGTAGCTGCCGTATATTTTGTGTTAGCAACGGCAAGTCTCCAGTATTCTCTTTTTGCTTCAAATGCTTCTCCAATCTGGCCCGCATCTGGTTTTGCTTTTGCCGTTTTATTGCTTGGCGGAAGATATTTAGCGCTGGGTATTTTCCTGGGAGCCATGTCTGCAAATCTTTTTGATTTTATAAGAAATGATACACTCCCATTATTAAACGCTTCCTGGCTGTCTGCTTTGTTAGGTTTAGGAAATACATTGTCAGCACTTGCAGGTCATTATTTAATAAACAGATTTATTGTTGATTTAAAGGTTGGTGAGCTTTTCAAAAAAGTTCTGTATGTGGTTTATTTTCTTTTTACTTCCGGTTTAATGTGCCTGGTAAGTTGTACAATCGGGGCCACCGGCATATTAATCAGTAACATTGTTTCTCCATCCGAATATTTTTCAGTTTGGTTCACCTGGTGGATCGGGGATCTTACCGGCATTCTTTTACTCACGCCATTTTTAGTGGTTTGGCTGGCTGGAAAAATTCAGATCGATCATAAAATCAGTACAAGAAGAATTATTGAAGCAGTAATTCTTGTAGTTGCTATAACTATAACTTCCGGCACAGTTTTCTTTAATTGGTTTAGCCCGGATTTTGTTTTTACCAGGGCATTTATCATAACACCATTCCTGATTTGGGCTGCTGTTCGTTTAAATCTATACAGCGTTACTGCTTTATTAGTTTTTTCTGCTGTTATAGTCAATTTTGGAACTTTATCTGGCATTGGACCTTTCATTGGTCCTTCACTCAATGACTCGTTACTTACAACAGAAGCTTTTATTTCAGTGAATTGCATTATGGCTCTTGTTCTCAATTCGGCAATTGCAGAACAAAGACATACCGAACAATGGCTGCGTACCACAAGGGACCAGTTGGAATCCATTGTAAAAGAAAGAACAAAGGAATTGCAGTTAAAGAACGCTGAATTGGAAAGCAGGAATTATGAATTATCTTCTTTTAATTATGCGGCAAGTCATGACCTGAAAGCGCCACTAAGAAAAATTGAAACATTCAGTACACAAATTATTCAACTGGAAAAAGACCTGTTGTCCGATAAGAGCAAAGAGTATTTCAGGAGATTGCAAAATGCCACAGGCATGATGAGAAAATTAATTGATAATCTCCTTGCTTATTTGCATGTGAATAGTAAAGAAAAGCTTTTTGAAAAAACCGACCTGAACATACTATTGAAAGAAGTTAAAGCAAGCATGGGTGAAATGATTGATCAGCAGGAAGTTTTTATCGAAGCATCAAAACTGCCTGTTGTGAATGTAATTCCTTTTCAATTTGAGCAATTGTTTACAAATATTCTCAGTAATTCTATCAAATTCAGAAAGCCTGGTGTTGCGCCACATATCATTATTGATTCTGAAATTATTGAAGGTCAAATTGCAGCATCCATCGGTAAAGATCCGGCCACTTTATATCATCATATTTCATTCACTGATAATGGCATTGGTTTAGATGATAAGGATGCGGAAAAAATATTTGAAATTTTTCACCGCTTGCACGGCCAGGCTGAGTATGAAGGAACAGGAATAGGGCTGGCAATTTGTAAAAAGATCATGGAAAATCACAAAGGATTTATTTCTGCAAATGGTATTCCCGGCCAGGGCATGCGCATGCATATTTATTTACCTGTTGAAGGATCAGGTGTAGAAAAGGAAAAAGTTTCTATGACTTCAAGTATTATAGAATAATTCTCTGAGGAAGTTTTTGATAAAAAAAAGCTGCTCATACCAAGAGCAGCTTTTTAACTTAACATTCAAACCAAAACTTAATTCATCATGCCATTCATATTTTGAATTTGTCCACATGCAACAGGCATTACGGCTTCATATACACCATTCACCGTTAAACCATGTAAAACGATAGCCCTGTTTTGGAGGGGCAATAAATTTTTACTGATTTCAAATGTTTGCTCAAACATAACATTACCATTTGCATCTGCAGTTGGTAATGGCGCCAGGTTTAAAAGCACTGGCCCGTATGAAGGCAATCCTTCAACAAGATCAACATAGCCATCTCCATTGGTATCGGCTGCCATTGTGGGACATGTTGAATTCCGTGTATCAGTTTCGAAGCCATGAATGTGTTGAGGATGAAGTTTATTGGGTTCTAATCCCATGGCCTCAATTTTAACGGTCAACATATTTCCTTCGAGTGAAAGCGTAGCTGTGCCACTTGCTCCGGAATTATTCAGTGAGTTTAAGGTCGCTGTGTATTCCTTTTTAAGGTTTAAAGATTTGTGTGCCATCCTGGTTTCAGTTATCGACTGTTCTTCCTGGTTAAGAGAAGATTTAGTGCACTGTGTAAATGCCATTAAAACGAAAGATCCTAAAACGAAGCTTAAAAATTTCCCTGATGTTAAATGTTTCATGTGATGTATTTTGAAGTTAAAAAATGCAGCCATTCATAAAAGCTGTAGTTAACCAGGGGAGGAATTATTTTATTTACGTAATGAATGGATGCCCGGATTTATATTTCTCAAATTTTTTTGATCGTTACGCTGAACTGTGGATAAGAAATGGCAAAAAACGATTCTATAAAACTTTTTCAATTATAGGTTACTGTGATTTTGATAAGGCAATGGAATGATTTTATTTGTTTTTATGCATTTTCAATTCCGCTATTTGAACAGGTCCCAATTCAAAGGCACTTTCCATACATTCATTGTATAAATCTTGTGATTCATTTTCCCGGTTCATTTTATCAAGAATAAAAACGCCATATACCAATGCTTCGGGTTCAAAGGTTTTACCCAAAACATAATTGCTGTAAATGTTACCGGCTTTTTCATAGTCGCCCATATGATAGTATACCCAGGCTAACCATGACCAGGTTTCAGGTGTTTCCCGATCCTTCAGTTCTTGTTGTGCAATCTTCAGTGCAGCAGGCAGCATGTCTTCATCTTCTGTAAATAGTTGAATCAAATATTTGTTATGCATAGTTCCATAGGATGCCTTACCGGCTTCACGGATAAAACGGGCCTTCAGCATTCCGGCTTCATTTGCATTGCCTTCGTAAGTTGCCAGTTCAGCGAGCAATAATAAGGTAGTGGGATCGCCAGCATGCTGGTTGATAAAATTCAATATTGTTTTGGCAAGCGCTATATTACGGTCATGTGCATACGCAATCCAGGCAATGCCTTTCAACGCGTATAAATAGGCGGGATCAGTATCCAAAACTTTGCGATACATATTGTATGATTCTTTAATTCTGCCTGCATGCCCGTACATATCACCCAGGTTTGCTAACGTCCAGCAATAGAGCTCCGTATTATTGGTATGTTTTATTTTGTCAAATGCTTTTTCCATACTTTGAATGGCAGCATCCAGGTTACCATCATGATCCTGTTTTTTTGCCAGTCTTATCAAATAATGAAATGATTCTTTTTCACCATTTTGTTCAAGAAATCGGGATGATTGCTTATATAATCCCAATTCCATAGAAGCATCAAATGCAGCAAGTGAATACGCATATTCATTACCGTTAAATTCCAGCGACTGGCTGTTCAGCATAGCAGCTTCTTTAAATCGATGACCGGTTATGGCTACCCTGGAAAGTGTTTGTAAAAGGTCCGGGTTTTTATAATCCAGCCTGGCGGCCGCTTTGCGCAATAATTCTTCTCCTTTGTTCAGGTCATTTATATTGGATAATAATTTGAATCGAGACA
>CAMPGG010000108.1 GCA_946885335.1 uncultured Chitinophagaceae bacterium | reverse complement strand
TCAGCAACCATAAATACACTCTGCAAAAAAGCAGGGTGTCTTTTCCCGGGCACAAAACCCATGACTTCTACGGATCCATCACGGGGAAATAAAAAACCTGCGATACATCTAAGCAAAGTAGACTTCCCGGTTCCATTTTTCCCCAGGAGGCCATAAATATGACCGGCTTGCAGGGAAAGACTGAGTCCGGTAAAAACTTTTCTCTTTTTGTAGCTAAAATGAAGATTCTTGATATTGATCATTTATTGGTGTTTTACTGTACTACTTAATTAGTACACTACAAATGTATAAATAGATTTCAATATTCAAAATTTATTTTTTAAAAAAGTTGATGAATGGAAAAATCTACATACCTGGCATTCATTGCCTGGATTAATTGATAAGGAGGTAAATATATTAAAGCAGGTATGTTATTCTATTCACCTGATAAAAGAATTATGGAAACTCATAGTAAGAACAAACCCCTATTTATTTTTATTGCCAAGCCCTGAAACCCGCTTGTATCAAGGCAATCAATGTCCTTGAATTTAAATCTTGGCACCGTTATTGTAAAATTGGCGGCATCCTGAGAAAATTTTTTCTCAACAAATACACTGGTTACTCATACAATTAACCAGGATCAAAAAAAAAACAAACTAGCCATTAACATTTTAAAAATGTAATCGGTTACCATGCTTCTGCTTCCTGAGATTGAAATTCTTTATTCATTGGTATAACCAGCATCTTATGATTACATTGGAACCAGTTGCCTCTTTGGCACCTGAAGTGCATACCCTGGGATCAGTTGAAAGGGTAAAAGTGAAAGGAAAGTTTTTATATTGTGGGCAGGAGAAGTTCCATATAAAAGGAGTTACTTACGGCACATTCGCTCCCCGCGAAGATGGAAGTCAATTTCCCGATGAAGCAGTAGTCGACATGGATTTCAGGCTTATGAAAGAACATGGAATAAATGCTGTACGTACGTACACAGTTCCACCGACTTACCTGCTAGATATAGCACTTCGTTATGAACTGAAAGTGATGGTAGGCCTGCCATGGGAACAACATATAACGTTCTTAGAAGATGCCAAACAAAAAAATGAAATTATTAAAAGAGTAAAGGAAGGTGTGAGCAATTGCTCGCAACATCCGGCTATTTTATGTTTTACTATTGGCAACGAAATCCCTGCTTCCATTGTAAGGTGGTATGGCAAAAAAAAGATTGAATATTTTTTAAAGCAATTATATAAGGCTGTAAAATCAGCCGATCCGGAAAGCCTTGTAACCTATGTAAATTTTCCTACAACGGAATACCTTGACCTTCGTTTCCTTGATTTCGACTGTTTCAATGTTTACCTAGAAACACCGGAAAAATTGAGCTCCTATATTGCCCGCCTGCATAATATTTCAGGTGATCGTCCGCTTATACTTGCAGAGATCGGGTTAGATAGTATGCGTAATGGCGAAGCATTACAAGCTGAAACATTAACCTGGCAGATAGAAACCATTTTTGCAAAAGGTTGTGCAGGCATGTTTGTCTTTGCATGGACTGATGAATGGTGGAGAGGCGGACATCCAATTGAAGATTGGGATTTTGGTTTAGTTGATCGTAACCGCGTTCCCAAACCCGCATTACATGCAGTAAGTAAAACCATGGCAACCGTTCCATTTGCCGGGGATAAGCATTTACCTTTTGTATCTGTTGTAGTTTGCTCATATAATGGTTCTGCAACTATTCGTGACTGTATGGAAGGATTGCAAAGGCTGGATTATCCAAACTATGAAGTGATCGTTGTAAATGACGGATCAAAAGATAATTTAGCGGAGATTGTAAAAGAGTATCCCGTAACACTAATCAGCACTCATAACCGGGGTTTAAGCAATGCCAGGAATACAGGATTATATAAAGCAAAAGGTGAGATCGTTGCTTATATTGATGATGATGCATACCCGGATGAACACTGGCTGCGATATATAGCATACGCTTATTTAAATTCAAACCACGCATGCATTGGCGGACCAAACCTGGTACCACATGAAGATGGTCCCATTGCAAAATGTGTGGCTAATGCACCGGGTGGTCCTGTTCATGTATTGGAAACAGATGAAATTGCGGAACATGTTCCCGGTTGCAATATGACATTCCGCAGAGAAGCTTTATTAAAGATCGGTGGATTCGATCCTGTTTTTCGTGCTGCCGGTGATGATGTTGATGTTTGCTGGAGAATACAAAATGCAGGTCATACTATTGGCTATCATCCATCGGCGCTTGTATGGCACCACAGGAGAAATTCGCTTAAAGCATATTGGAAACAACAAAAAGGTTATGGAAAAGCAGAAGCCCTCCTGGAAGCGAAATGGCCTGAAAGATATAATGCATTTGGCCACCTGGCATGGAATGGTCGTATTTATGGAAATGGTTTTACCATGCCGATTAAACTCCGGAAAGAAAAAATATTTTACGGCACCTGGGGAACAGCGCTTTTTCAATCAGTATATCAACCGGCACAGGGTTTTTTAAATGCGATGCCACTGATGCCTGAATGGTACCTCTTTTCAGCGCTATTGGCAACAACGGCTTTGCTGGGTATCTTATGGGCTCCTCTCCTATGGGTTTGGCCTTTGTTTCTTGCATCTTTAATTATCGTATTAATACAAGCGGCTATCAGTGCTAAAAAGAATGTTTTGCTTCATTCGTTAGAACAAAAACATATTAAATATCGTGTATTGATCACCGTTTTACACATTGTGCAGCCAATGGCCAGGTTATATGGGAGGTTGACGCATGGTTTATCTCCATGGAGAAACAAAAAGGCGAATATAAAAACGGCTGTTAAATATGCATTTAATAAAAAATTATTTACGCATTGGTCCGAAGAATGGAATTCAACAGAATTTTACCTGGAGCACATTGAAAAACGACTGATCAAATTAAAAACACGTGTAAAAAGAGGTGGCGATTATGATGCATTTGACATACAAGCTACCAACACTTTATTTTGTACAACCAAAGGCGTGCTGGCTATTGAAGAACATGGCAGTAACAAACAATATCTGAAGTTCAGGATCGGGCATAAACCATCTGTGATAGTCATAGCAGGAACGCTGTTGTTTTTATTGTTAGCTTCTGTTGCTTACAGCGAATCTATTGTAGTAACGATCATATCATTATTATTAGCATCAGGTTTTGTAGCTGAATACCTTAAAGATGCCGCTGCCACTGCAGAAAATATTAAAAAAGCGTTTAAAAGCCTTGAACCGGTTAAAGAACTTAAACCTGTTTTTACAAAAATCAATCCTGCACAAAATGAACAAAGGAGAACAGCTGTATATGAAGATACAATGATCAACCTGGCAGATGTGCATATTGTAAATAAGCATTTGAATGAGACATTAACGGAAGAAAATAAACATGTCTTTGTCATCGAAGAAAGGAGATAAATTATAAAATGAAAAAACGACAGGTCTTTAAAAGGCTGTTTGATTATGTAGCGCAGTATAAATGGAAACTTGTTTTCATTATCCTGGTTTCATTGCTCGGTGTAGGCTTTGAAGTGGCTAAACCTTTGCCTTTAAAACTTGTTATTGACAACGTATTAGGTAATCAACCAATACCCGGTTTTATTAATTATTTTTTTGGAACCGGATTAACCAAAGAGCAATTATTATTTATTTGTATTGGGTTGATTGTGGTGATTGTTATCAGCAGTGTAGTCATTTCATTAATCGCTTTTAATTATACCATAAATCTTTGCCGCAACCTGGTATATAATTTATCCATTGATTTTTTCAGTAAGCTTCAACGTCTTTCTTTATCTTTTTATAGTAAGAGCCAGATTGGCGATTTATTGCAGCGCATGAGCGGTGATATTTATGTGATATATTTTCTGGTTGCACAGATCATCATTCCAGTATTTACTTCTTTGGTCTGCCTCTCTGCAATGTTTTACATCATGGCAAAAATTGATTTGGTTTTAGCCTTGATCGCATTTACACCCGTACCAATCCTGGGTATCACGGTTGCGGCTTTTTCCAAACCCATAAACGATACAACGCTGGAGCAATACAATACCAATGGGCAACTGGCAGGTTTTGTACAACAAAGTCTAACATCTATCAGGATCATTCAGGCTTTTGGCCGGGAATCTTTCATGAAGCAGAAAGTACAGAAACATGCACAAGCTTTCAGTAATGCTTTTATGATTGCCAACAGGGTGCAGATGACCTATAATCAATTTGCTTTACTCATCACAGGTTTCGCTTCCGCATTATTAATTGCGGTAGGTGCACATCGCAGTTTACAGGGTATGATTTCGTTAGGTGACCTGTTTGTTTTCCTGGGATATATAACCGCCTTGTATGGCCCTGTAAATTCATTATCAACAGCCATCGGAACAGCTATTACCATTGGTGCAAGAGGTAAACGTGTTTTTGACATTATTGATTCGGAAGAAGTTGTTGAAGAGAAAAAAGATGCTGTTGAAATTTCGGCTATGGGTACTGTTGAATTTCGCGATGTAACCTTTGGATATAAGAAACAAAACAATGGCGGTCGACCAATTTTAAAAAATTTATCTTTTAAAGCCGAAGCAGGTGAAATAATAGCCATTGTTGGTCCCACCGGTACCGGTAAAACATCATTGATCTCCCTGCTATCCCGTTTTTATGATCCGTGGAAAGGAGAAGTGTTATTGGATGGAATAAATATTTCCAATTTCAAGCTTCATTCATTGCGGGAGAATATTGCGCTTGTATTGCAGGAGCCATTTTTGTTTTCCATGTCAGTTGCGGAAAACATTGCCTTTGGAAATCCAAAAGCAACAAGGGAAGAAATCATTGAAGTTGCAAAAGCAGCACAGGCCCATCATTTTATTATGACATTACCTGAAGGTTACGATACCGTGATCAGCGAAACAGGTGCATCCCTTTCCGGTGGAGAAAAACAACGTATCGCCATTGCCAGGGCTTTCTTGAAAAAAGCACCGATTCTTATCATGGATGAACCCACATCGGCTGTTGATGCCATCACTGAATCAAAAATTTTCCAGGCATTAAATCATTATGCGAAAGGCAAAACGGTTTTCCTGATTTCGCATAGGTTGTCAACATTAAAACATGCGGACCAGATAATCACTATAAAAGATGGTGTTATTGTTGAAAAGGGAACACATCAAAGTTTATTGGCTGAAGACAATGTTTATGCAGACCTGTACAAACACCAGCACATTAGTTAATTATTAATTGCAACTAAAATTAAGATTCATGAGTACAATAACAGATAATGAAACGTTGCAGGTTTACCCGTTTATAGCAGGATCTAAAATACCTGGTGACTGGTATAATGGCAATATTCCTTCCAATATTGAAGTTGGTGAAAATACCGTAACAGATTCTTCATTCAACTTCAAGCATTTTTTTTCCAAACAACCTTTAGGATTAAAAGTTGGATCGAACGTTACACTGTGGCGTACATCCATCGCCACTGAATTAAATGGATCTATTGAAATAGGCGATTATTGCTATATCACCAATGCTTCCATTATTGCTTCTGAAAAAATTACCATTGGCTCCAGGGTTTTCATTGCCGGCGGTGTAACAATTGTTGATTCAGATTTTCACCCTGTGGAACCTGCCGCCAGGCTGGCTGATATCATAGCGCTGTCTCCGGTTGGTGATCAAAAAAACAGGCCCGTTATTAAACCAAGACCCGTTGTAATTGAAGATGATGTTTGGATCGGTTTTAATGCAACCATTTTAAAAGGAGTTACCATCGGTGCGGGGGCGGTCATTGCACCGGGAGCATTAGTAATTGCCAATGTACCTGCCGGTGTTACAGTAGCAGGAAATCCTGCTAAACCAATATCATAATAATCATGAGAGAAAATATTATACAGACAGGTAAGCGTGGTGCAGATGGACGCACTTATATTGAAAACGACTGGTATAAAAGAGGCATTTCACCCAATGCTGTATTTGGTGATCATGTTTACCTGGATACCTCATATGGATTTGCTTCTTTTCATTCAAAACAAAATGAAGGATTGTTTATGGAAGAAGCCAGTGGGTGTTATGATATTGTATCCTTTATTACATCAGGAAATGGAAAAATAAAAATTGGCGAATATTCTATTATTAATGGCGCTACCATCATTTGCAATAATGAAATAACCATTGGCAAACATTGCATGGTTGCCTGGGGAGCTGTTATTAGTGATAACTGGTTTGATGCGCAGGTACCTTCAATTAAGGAACGCAGTGAGTTGCTAAAGAATGCTGCAAATGACCCGCAAAGAAAATATCCATTTTGTAAAAGAACAGCACCCGTAGTTTTGGAAGATAATTGCTGGGTGGGATTTGGAGCGGTCATTTTACCAGGTGTAACCTTAGGAGAAGGCAGTGTTGTGGCATCTAAAACAGTGGTCAGCGAAGATGTACCACCATATGCAGTTGTGGCTGGCAGCCCTGCCAGGATCGTAAAATTCCTGCGCTAAATAATTTAAAAAAATCTGCTGCGCTATTTATATCCAGGTTTAATTAATCGCATGCTGGTTATTTTGATTTTGCAACATTGATACAGTAATAATTTTCATAACAATGCATCATGCAATTATTTTTGTTGCATGAATGAATGGCTCCGAATTTACCTCCCTCTTTTTATAATAGTTTACCTGCTGATCGCTTTTGTGTTGCCAAGTATCAGGACATTTCGACAAACCGGAATTAACCCGTTGGTTTTTGGCAAAACGGATAATGCCCACGATTTTATTGGCAGGATAATGAAACTGCTTTCGGCATTACCCATCTTTTTTGCATGCATTTACGCCATGAATGAAGATGTTTACCAAATGCTGGTACCCGTATCTTACCTGCAAAAAAATGTATTTCAATTTACAGGCCTGGTCATGATCCATTTATCACTGGTTTGGATCATTGTGGCACAATATCAAATGAAGAACGCCTGGCGCATAGGCATTGACGAAAAAAATAAAACCACCCTGGTCACACATGGTTTATTTAGTATCAGTCGTAATCCTGTTTTTGCCGGCATGCTGGTGAGTGCCTGGGGATTGTTCCTTGTTCTACCCAATATACTAAGTTTCTTTTCAGCAGCATGTACGCATATCATTTTGCAAATTCAAATCAGGATGGAAGAAGCGCATCTTTCAAAACAGCATGGCATTGTTTATGAAGCTTATAAATCAAAAGTCAGGCGGATTTTATAGAAACAATAAATTCTCCAACATTCTTAATAATGCAAAACGAATCTCAATCAAAGGCACACCCGCATACGCATGGCTCTCATGATCACGGGCATATGCACACAACGGGAAATATTGCAACAGCTTTCTTCCTCAACTTCTTTTTTGCCATCGTTGAACTTATTGGTGGTGTTTTAACTAACAGTGTGGCCATATTATCAGATGCATTACATGATTTTGGTGATAGCCTTTCATTGGGAGCAGCCTGGTATTTTCAAAAGAAAAGTCAAAAAACCAAAACAAGCGGATATACTTATGGCTATCAGCGTTTTTCGTTGGTTGGTGCTTTTATCAATTCAATCGTTTTGATCGTAGGTAGCATATTTATTATCCAGGAAGCCATTTCCAGGTTATTTAACCCGGAACAAGCTGATGCCAAAGGCATGCTGTTTTTGGCCATATTAGGAATCATTGTAAATACTGTTGCCATGCTTAGGTTGTCCAAAGGAAAATCGATCAATGAAAAAGTTGTTTCACTGCATTTTTTGGAAGATGTTTTAGGATGGGTCGCTGTTTTAATTGGTTCAATCATCATGATGTTTATTGATGCACCGATCATAGATCCAATTCTTTCGTTATTGATCGCATCTTTTGTCCTGTTCAATGTTTACCGGAATATAAAGCCAGCTTTCAGTATTTTTTTACAGGGAGCGCCAGGCAATATTTCTGAAATTGAAATTGAAAATCTGGTTAAAAAAGAAATGGACGTAACTGATGTTCATGATCTGCGCATGTGGACATTGGATGGCAACAACCACGTAGTAAGTATGCATGTAGTCATCCAAAATAATACGGATCTGAAAAATGCAGAACGGATAAAAGAAAATATTAAAGAGCGTTTAAAAGCATTACATGTAATACATGCAACTATAGAAGTTGAATTTAATCCTGATCACTCCATGTTAAATGATTAGGCTTTAATTCCTTTCCGCTATTTATTTCATGCATGATCTCTGAAAATAACTTGTATGACTTTACACGGTCATCATGATCATACATATTAGATACAACAATTAATTCGTTGACGCCGGTTTTAATAAGAAAATCTTCTGTATTCTTTTTAACTGTATCCCTCGTTCCTGCAAAAGTATATTTAAGCATTTGCTGAAAGGATGGATGTTCTGCCATTTCTTTTAATTCATTCGTCATTTCAGTTGGCTCCTGTAAATAATCACTTTTGCCCGTCAACACATTCAAAAACATCCTGATCAAAGACGTTGACATTTTTTCCGCTTCCTTTTCCGTATCAGCGATCATCACATTTATACCGGCCATGGAATAGGGTTCCTGTAAAAACTTTGACGGTTGAAATTCATTGTAATAAATATGCAATGCTTCTAACAAATAAGTTGCCGCAAAGTGACTGGCAAAAACATATGGCAAACCCAATCTGGCAGCAAGGTGTGCACTGTCCGTACTGGAACCCAATATATATAAAGGAACATCTACGCCTTCAGCAACGGTAGCACGTACCTTGGCATCTCTGTTATCCAATGAAAAATATTGTTGTATTTGTTTGATTTCATCCGGGAAATTATACACCGAATGCATCCTGTCTGTACGAATTGCATGGGCAGTAACCTGGTCGGTTCCGGGAGCCCTTCCTAAACCAAGGTCTATCCGACCGGGATATATAGTTCCCAATGTTCCAAATTGTTCTGCAACAATTAGGGGTGAATGATTGGGTAACATTATACCACCAGACCCCACCCTAATTTTTTTTGTTCCGCCGGCAATGTAACCGATCAAAACAGCCGTGGCTGAACTTGCGATGCTGATGGCATTATGATGTTCAGCTAACCAAAAACGGGTATAACCAAATTCTTCCGCCTGCTGCGCAAGGTCAAGGCTTTTCTTAAAACTTTCTGCCGGGTTACTTCCTTTGTTAACAAAGGCTAATTCTAATATGGAATAAAGAATATTCTTTTGAGACATTATTAATATTTATAGTCGTTCATATCAAGACCTGTTATTACTTATTTGGTATTAAAGTGAAATGCAAATTTACCAATCCAATTAAACTTGTTTTGTTAATAGCAGGTTACTTACATATACAAAATGCTGTTTCTTTTGTTTACGTTTTGCAAAAAATGTTACGTACACAGATCAACGTGACTAATATCACGCATTAAACTTTCCACTTCAATTTCTTTTGTCCGGATCAAATACCCGGTATTTAATTCTTACCATACATTTAAATTGACTGATGTGATAACTAAAAGTAATTTCATTTTATTCAGGGCGCTAACCAGCCTCATTTTCATCTATGCAGGATTGAATCATTTTCTTAATGCAGGAAAAATATTTAACCGGCTTTCCAAAAGCTATTTATATGAAATGATACCCAACGAAAATTTATTTAAGTCTGCGATTATGTTGTCAGGATTTATAATGATTGCAGGTGGATTTTCACTACTAATAGGATTTATGCAAAGAAAAGTTGCACTTGCTCTTTTACTGATGCTTATACCAATTACGCTTGCGGTACAATTAGACAATCTGAATGATCTTGGCCCTTTTTTTAAAAATGTTGCCATTACAGGCAGCTTAATATTCATTATAAATTTTAAACAATATGAAACGCAATCATCTCCTGTTCGCAATAATAACAATGCTTATTAGTTCGACAGCATTTACCCAAACAAATCAATCAAATGAAAAAGACAACCTATTATTTCTTTTAAGGCAAAAAGAACATATCAACCAGGCATTAAAAACCATAGACTACCTGGCTGATAAGACTGACACAAAATTAAATCCAGGTAAAGTGGTGATCATTGTATGTGGAGAAGCAGTTACAACACTTACAACCAACGATGCCCAGGAATGGGTAAAGCGAATAAACAAACATCCGGGTGTAAGCATCATGGCCTGTGGTTTATCACTGTCTAAATTCAATAAAACAAAATCAGATCTTGTTAAAGGAATTGAATACACGGAAAATGGTTTTGTAAAAGCATTCGAATTGCAAAAACAAGGTTATTTGTCTGTAGAACTATGATGATTATACATGATTCTAAAAATTAAAATAAAATAGTATACTGATCAATGAAGCATGCAACATCAA